>CALMAR010000343.1 GCA_937859855.1 uncultured Kineosporia sp. | reverse complement strand
GTGGAAGCGGGGGCCGGCGCGGGCGCGTCGATTTCGGATCAGGCCTTCGCCGATGCCGGCGCGAGCTTGGGCGCGCGGGCGGCGACGTTGGCCGATGCCGACATCATCCTGGGCGTATCCGGCCCCGATCCGGCGAGCCTGGCCGGCCTGGATGATCGTGGCCGCCATTCTGGTCCTGGCGGCGATCGGAAGCATTGCCGCATCGCGGGCCGGTCCGACCGGCAACGCCGGTGCGGCCGGGACACCGGCACCGGGTCTGCGGCTCGCTGCCCCGCCAGGTGCCACGCAGGCGCCGTCACCCTCGGCCAGCGCCACGTCGCCCGCAGATGACCCGGCCCGGGCGGCCTGGGGCCAGGAGTCGGCGCTGGCCAAGATGTGGTCCGCGGTGGTCCCGCCGGATCCGGCGAAACCCGGCAGCCTGGGGCAGGAGTGCCATGCGCAGGCACCGGACACTCCGTACGCGTCGAACGAGATCCTGTGCGCCTTTCCCGATGGTGAGCAGCTCAGCCTGCTGGGGTATCGAACCGGCCGGGATCGCAACCTGCGTGAGGCCCAGATCGCCAGCTCGGACGGAGTGCTGCGGGAGCATCGCGACATGCGGGATCTGAACGGCGATCTGATCGGTGGGACATTTTACGAGCAGCCGCACGCGATCTCACGGTGGTGGGTGCTCGATGACGACCAGCGATCGGCGGTCGTCGCCCGCTGGCCCGGGCATACCCTGGCTCAGCTGGGCCGGTGGTGGGACAGAACCGCGCCGTTCATCTGATCCGGCTGACTGGCCAGACCGGCTGGCCTGAAAGGTGTTTCGCTGATGAACGGGTCGCCGTCTGGTCGCTACGGCGAGATCGCCGGCCAGCTGCGAGCTAGCGGTAGCGTGTTCGCTGAGGACGAGGCCGTGCTGCTGGTCCAAGCGACGCAGGACCCGGCCGAGCTGGCCGGGCTGGTCGCACGGCGCACCGCCGGGGAGCCGCTGGAACACGTGCTGGGCTGGGTGGACTTCTGCGGCCTGCGGATCCGGCTCGATCCGGGCGTGTTCGTCCCGCGGGGCCGTACCCAGCTGCTGGCGCAGCAGGCGTTCGGGCTGATTGCGGCCAACCCCTGCGTGGCCGAGCTGTGCTGCGGCTGCGGAGCGATCAGTGCGGTGCTGCTCGACCGGCTTTCCCGATCCGGGCGCCCGATCGAGCTCTGCGCCGTGGACATCGACCCGGCCGCGGTGCGCTGTGCCCGCCGTAATCTCCCCGCCGGCATGGTCTTTGAGGGCGATCTCTACCAGGCGCTGCCGGGATCGGTGGCCCGGCGGCTGGATCTCGTGATCGCGAACGCGCCCTATGTGCCGACCTCAGCGCTGGATCTGATGCCGAGGGAGGCCCGGCTGCACGAGCCCCGGATCGCATTGGACGGCGGCCCGGACGGCTTGGACGTGCTGCGCCGGGTGATCGCCGGTGCGCCCGATTGGCTGCGGCCGGGCGGCTCCGTCATCGTGCAGGGCAGCGAGCAGCAGGCCGCCGTCCTGGCCGAAACCCTGGCCGGGTACAACTTCTCGCCCCGAACAGTGATCGATCGCGAGCTGGATGACGCCACTGTCGTGATCGGCGCCTGGAACGGCTGAGATGATCCGATCCGGCCGGAGTTGCCGCCGCCCGGTCCAGCAACTATGAACCTGCTCATGGCTCTGCACTGGAAACTCGTCATCGACGCCGGAAACGCTCCGGCCCTGGCCGATTTCTGGGCCGCCGCGCTCGGGTACGAGCCGGAGGACCAGAGCGAGCTGATTGCCAGACTGCTCGATGCCGGGCAGCTCCCACCGGATCAGGTCATCGACCACGGCGGGCGCCGGATGTTCCGCGGGCTGGCTGCGATCCGGCATCCGGACGACCCCTTCGACTCCGCGAGCGGAACCGGACGCGGCCGGCGGCTGCTGTTCCAGGAGGTGCCGGAGAGCAAGACGGTGAAGAACCGGCTGCACATCGACGTCCACGGCGCCCCCGGTGACCTGGACCAGCTGGTCAACCGGCTGGAGTCGCTGGGGGCAACCCGGGTTCAGGAGCAGAACCAGGGCCCCGCTGGTCATTGGTGGGTCATGCTCGACCCCGAGGGCAACGAGTTCTGTGCCAGCTGAAGAGCCGCCGTAAGCATCCTTTCAGGCGGCGCGCACGGCTTCGGGTGGCCAGGGGGTGAAATGGGCTGGTTCTGGAGCATTGCCGGGCAGGTGCAGCAACCGGGCCAGTGGCCGGTGCCGTGAGGCGATGGTCAGGTTGACCGTCTCGTTGTAGAACTGTTCGGCGATGGCCAGCCGGGCGGTGGCCTCATCCAGATCCGAGAGCAGCTTGGCGCCGTAATCGGCGGTGTGCGGCTCGGCGGTGAGTGAGTCCTTCAGGCCGGGCTGGTCGTGGAAGATGGTCAGCGCCCGGCTCAGGTCCTGCTCGGCGACGGCGCGCTCGGGCAGCAGATTTCCCGAATCGCTGAACCGGCGCGCATCCTGCTCGGCGTCGGCCAGGATCACCACCGATGCTGGGTCGATCAGCCCGGAGGTGGCGATCTCGAGAACCACCGTGCACCGGCGCAGCAGAGCCGCGTCCAAGGCCGCCCGGGCGGTTTCGATCCGGACGTGCAGACGGTCGAGCCGGGTGGCCCGCCAGGAGACGTAGAACCCGGTCGTGCTGATCACCGCAATGGCGATCACGATCCACAACAGGACGATCATCCGCGATTCCCTCCCGGCGCGTCAGCCGATGACGGATGCGTGACGGCGTCGTACACAGCTGAGACTTCAGCCGCGATGTATCGCCAATCGTAGGCGTGCACGGCCTCCAGTGCGGCGACCGACATTTTCTGCCGCCGTTCGCCGTCGCCCAGCAATTCCAGCATCACCCGGCTGAGATCCTCGGCGTCCCCGGTGCCGAACAGCGCACCGGCCGCGCCGTCCCGCAGCACCACCCGGAAAGCCTCGATATCGCTGGCCACCACCGGCGCCGACGACGCCATCGCCTCGGCCAGCACGATGCCGAAGCTCTCGCCACCGAGGTTCGGGGCGCAGTACACATCCATCCCGTGGAAGGCCTGGATCTTCTGCTCCTCGGTGACCATGCCGGTGAATTCGACCCGGCCCTGATGAGCCAGATCGATCAACTTACGGGCTTCTTTTTCGTCACCCGGGCCGATGACGGAAAGCCGGACATCGCTATCCCTGGCGGCCATGATATTGAATGCCGCCAGCATCAGCGGTAGTCCTTTCCGGACGTGGTCATAACGGCCAAGAAAGCCAATCCTGGTGCCCTTTCCAGTGAAGCTGCGTTCAGGCCCGGCGTAATGCGAGACATTGACGCCATTCGGAATCACGAAGCAATTGCCCCCCACATGCGAGGTGAGACTTTCCTTCGCTGCTTCGGAGACGGCGATCCGCATACTCAGCTTCTCCAGTGCGCTGTGCAGAATCGGCGCCGAGGCCGACAGCAGCCGGGCTCGCCCCAGCGCAGCGTGAAATGTGCCGACCACCGGGCATTCGGCCATCCAGGTCGCAATCAGCGACGTGCTCGGCGAGGTCAGCTCGTGCACATGGACGACGTCGAACCCACCGTCGTCCAGCCAGCGCCGGACCCGGCTGGCCGACAGTGGCCCGAAGCACATCCGGGCCACCGAACCGTTGTACGGCACCGGAATCGCTTTTCCGGCCGAGGTGAAATATGGGTAATCCAATGTGAGGGCGTCGTCACCGGGAGCAATCACCGCCACCGAATGGCCCATTGCCGTCAACGCATCAGTGAGGTCGCGCACGTGCTGCTGAACGCCTCCTGGGTAGTCCCAGGAATAGGGGCAGACGATTCCCACTCGCAGGCCACGGGCTGCGACAGGAGCGGCTTGCACGGATCAAAACGTAGCTCATCGCACTTCACAGCCAGCATTCAGGCCAGCTTCTGGGGCTGCACAGATCACCTCCCCAGCATCGGAGGAGACAAGGGAGGACCGATGAATGCACGCGACGACGCCGCTCGCCGGACGCTGGCCCTGACCTCCGTCGTGGCCGTGACCGCGGTCGCGCTGACCACAGGCATCGCCATGGCCGCGTCGGCGAGCACCGGCAGCACGAGCACGGCAGGCACCACCGCCACCAGTTCTTCCAGCGGCGGCAACGATTCTTCCAGCGGCTCGCCGGGGTTCAGCTCCGGCTCGGTCAGCTCGGGCAGCGGCGGTAGTGCCGACGCCACCTCGGGAGGCTCGTGATGCCGTTGTCCGAACGGCTGCCACTGACCAGCCGGACCCGGCAGTGGCCGGTCTGGGGAACGCTGAGCCGGATCACTGTCACCGATCCTGACCAGGCCGGCTCGGCTCAGGCGCTGGTCAGCCGCTATCTGGACCGGGTCGACGCCGCCTGCAGCCGGTTCCGGCCGGACAGTGAACTGGCGTTCGTGCAGGCGCTCTGCGCGGCCAGGCCCGGGATCGCGGTGCCGATCTCCAGCTTGCTAGCCGGGCTGGTCGCGGCCGCCCTGGACGCCGGCGGGTAGCCCCCTCACCGCCCGCGAACGACGC
>CALMAR010000342.1 GCA_937859855.1 uncultured Kineosporia sp. | reverse complement strand
CCTGAAAACGGGCTCGGCGGAGTGGTGGATCAGCGCCGCCCGCGGATCGGCGCCGGGATTGCAGGCCTACACCAGCAAGGTGGTGGTGCGGTCCGGTCAACGGGTCGGCTTCCACATCGACGGTTCCGGAAACGTGCGGCTGCGCGCATTCCGGATCGGCTGGTACGGCGGTGCCCGTGGGCGTCAGGTCTGGCACCGTGTCATCCAGGTGTCGCCCTCGCCGGTCGGCGATCCCGCTGCCTGGCCGGTCCAGGCCAGTGTCAGCACCAAAGCCTGGCCGCCCGGGCAGTACCTGATCCGGCTGGACCTCGGCCCAGCCAGCCGGTATCTCCCGCTCACCCTGCCCGGGCCACGAGCGGGGGCGCCGGGACCGGCGGTGCCCTGTCCGCGAAGCTGGCGACAGCATCTGCTGGCTGACCAGAGCCGCACTGCGGTGGCCGCGATCAGGTCCGGGGCCCGATCGATCCAGCTGGCTGAGCGGGACGGTGAGCCGCTGACCTACAACTGCCCGGCCGCACCGGTGGCTGCGGATCTCTGAACGGGCGAGCTGAACAGGCCTGCGGAGCGGATCTGGCCAGGCCGCTCGCGGCCGCGGAAGCGGGTCGGTCAGGCCAGATCCGCGTCGTGCGCGAGCAGCGCGATCTGCACCCGGTTGGCGCACTCCAGCTTGGTCAGGAGCCGGGACACGTGCGCCTTCACGGTGGCCAGGCCCATGTACAGCTCGGCCCCTATCTCGGCATTCGACCGCCCCTGGCCGATCGCGACCGCCACCTCACGTTCTCGCTCACTCAGCCCACCGATCAGCTGCGCTGCCCGCGTTCGCCGGGCGGTCTGAACTGGTCCGGTGACGTGGCTGAGCAGCCGCCGGGTCACCGCGGGCGACAGCATCGCCTCACCCGCCGCGACCAGCAGGATGGCCCTGACCAGCTCCGGGGGCGGGGTGTCCTTGAGCAGGAAGCCACTGGCCCCGGCGTGCAGCGCCCGGAGCAGATACTCGTCGGCATCGAACGTGGTGAGCATGATCACCGCCGGTGGATCGGGCTGGCGCTGCACCGCCTCGGCCGCCGCGAGGCCATCCACGCCGGGCATCCGGATGTCCATCAGCACCACATCGGGCCGGTTCGCCACGACCGCCGCGGGTACCGCCGCGCCGTCGCCAGCCTCACCGACGATCTGCACCTCTTTGCTGCCCGCCAGCATCAGCGACAGGCCTGCCCGGACCAGCGGATCGTCGTCCACCACCAGCACCCGGACCGGCCCGGCCCGGACCTGGCCGGCTGCGCTCAGGCCGGCCACGGCAGCCACGCGTGCAGATGGAAGTCGCCGTCCGCGCCCGGGCCGTGTTCCAGCCGGCCGCCGATCAGGCTGACCCGTTCAGCCAGTCCGGCCAGCCCTTGACCAGCTCCAGGAATGGCCAGGGCGGCAACGGTTCTGGTGGATCCGTCCGCCACCAGCACGGACACGCGATTGCGGACTTCGACGTCCAGGCCCGGGCCCGGCCCGCCGTCCAGCCGGACCGTCACCGCGGTGTGCGGCGCATGCTTGCGGGCGTTGGTGAGACCCTCCTGGATGACCCGGAAAGCCGTGCGGGCCAAACTGGTTGGCACCCCATCCGGCTCACTCAACCGGTCGCTGATGGTCAGGTTCATTCCCGCGGAGCGCGACTGCTCCACCAGTCCAGGCAGATCGGCCAGGGTGGGCTGCGGCCGCTCGATCGGGTCGGTTTCCAGATCCGGCTGCTGGTCGGCGCGCAGGACGCCGAGAATCTCGCGCAGATCCTCCAGCGCGTGGTGGGCGCTGCGCCGGATCACGGCGGCCGAGCCGGCCACGTCCTGCGGCGTGGCTCCGGCCGAGAATTCCAGCGCCCCGGCGTGCACGCTGATCAACGAGATCCGGTGCGCCAGAACATCATGCATCTCCCGGGCGATCCGGGTCCGCTCCATGTGCCGGGCCCGGGAGACCCTCAGCCGCTGTTCGGACTCGGCTCGCTCGGCTCGCTCCTGCAGCGAGATCAGCACCTGGCGGCGGGCTCTGACCATCATTCCCCAGGCCACGGCGGCCGAGGTGATCAGGATGCCGATGACCAGGTCGACCCACAGCGGACTGGTGTGGTCCGGCCGCAAGAGGGCCAGCAGCACGGTGCCGGCCAGACCGGCGAGCACGACCAGCAACACCCGGCTCAAGCTTCGATGCACGGCCACTGTGAACAGGGCGATCGTGCCGGCGGCGGCGGAGAACATCGATACCGCGCCCAGAGCCGCGGTGAACAGCCCGATCTGAACCGGCCAGCGCCGTCGCCACCACAGGCTCAAGCAGCCAGCGCATCCCAGCACGACGTCGATGAGGACGGTCGTGCCGGAGGCTGGCGCGTCGACCAGCGAGATACTCAGCACCGCCCAGCCCAGGCCGAGGCTGAGCAGGAACGCAAGCGCGTCGGCAATCCAGTCCCGCAGCGACCGGGGCACGGTTTCGTTCCCGGGCCGGGGTTCACCCAGCAGTGCGGCCGGAAGTAGCCCCGGATGATCGAGGCTGGTCAGGGCCGGGTCGCTGCGCCGCACCCTTTCGAGCCTAGGCCGGCCTTCGAGCCGCAACCAGAGGCCGAGCCCGAAAGAGCCGATCGGCTACTCCGGCACCGGTCAGGATCAGCCCTTGGTAGGGGTCACCCAGAGCCCTCAGGTACTGGCCTGGTCACTGCCCACGCGACACAGTGGAGCCATGATCTCGATCGAACATGTCACCAAGCGCTATGGCGGCTACACCGCCGTCGACGATGTCAGCTTCGGCTGCCAGCCCGGCACCGTCACCGGCTTCCTGGGGCCCAACGGTGCGGGCAAGAGCACCACCCTGCGGGTGCTGTGTGGCCTGACTCTGCCGTCATCTGGGACCAGCACCATCAACGGGGTGCCCTATCACAGCCTGCCCAATCCCGGCCGCGAAGTCGGAGTGCTGCTGGATGCCTCGGCCCAGCATGCCGGGCGGACCGGCCGGGAGGTGCTGCGGCTGGCCGCCGACGTGGTCGGGGTGCCGCGGGACAGGGTCACGCAGATGCTGGATCTGGTCGGCCTGGGCGGCCCGGCGCCCAAGCGGCGGATCGGCAACTACTCGCTGGGCATGCGGCAGCGCCTGGGTATCGCGCACGCCCTGATCGGCAGCCCGTCGGTGCTCGTACTGGATGAGCCGGCCAACGGGCTCGACCCGGAGGGCATCGCCTGGATGCGTCATCTGCTCCGTGATTTCGCCAATCGTGGTGGCACCGTGCTGCTCTCGTCGCACCTGTTGCACGAGGTGGAGGCACTGGCTGACCACCTGGTGGTGATCGGCAACGGGAAGATCGCCGCGGACGGTTCCAAGTCGGAACTGCTGGCCGGAAAGGGTGTGCTGGTGAAAGGAGCTGACTCTCAGTTGCTCGAAAGCGCACTCAGCAGTGCGGGACTCACTTTCAGTGCGGCCCAGCAGGGATTTCTGGTCGAAGCGGAGGCGGTCGACGTCGGCCGGGCGGCTGCTGCGGCCGGAGTGGTACTGACCGAACTTCGCCCGGCGGAGGGGGCTGGGCTGGAGAGTCTGTTCTTCCAGCTGACGTCGAGCCCCGATCCCGATTCGCCGGTGACGGAACAGAAGACGACGGCAGCGGAGGTGCGCTCGTGAGCACGCAGATGCTGACTTCGCCGATCCGGGTGGATCGGTCCCAGCTCCGGCGGCCCGGCCTGGTCCGGCTCACCCGGGTCGAGATGCGCAAGATGGTGGACACCCGATCCGGATTCTGGCTGTTGCTGACGATCGCCGCGGTGTCGGTGCTGTTCGTCACCATCGGGTTGTTCGCCGGTGAGGATTCGGACCGAACGTTCTACAACTTCTTTCAGGCCACTCTGTTCCCGGTGGCGATCCTGCTGCCGGTGCTCGGCATCATGATGGTGACCACCGAGTTCTCCCAGCGGACCACGCTGACCACCTTCAGCCTGGTACCGAACCGATGGAAGGTGATCCTGGCCAAGTTCCTGGCCGGGATCGTCTATGCCCTGCTGTCAATGGTTTTCAGCCTGCTGGTGGCCGCGATCGGACACGCCCTGGCCGTGCTGCTCGGCCTGTCCGAGCATGCGGACTGGAAGATCAAGCCGGTTGCCATCGCCACCGCCGCGCTGTTCCAGGTGACCCTGGTGGTCACCGGGATCGCCTTCGGGCTGCTGCTGATGAACACCCCGGCCGCGATCGTGCTCTACTTCGTGCTGCCGAACGTGCTGGCCATCCTGGGCAGCACCATCAAGGCGCTGAGCAAGAGTGTGCAATGGCTCGACCTGACCAGTGCCGCCGGGCCGCTGGCCGACAACACCATGACCAAGGACAACTGGGCCCACCTGGGCACGGCCGCACTGCTGTGGATCGGCCTGCCGGTGCTGCTGGGCAGCTGGCGGCTGCACCGACGTGAGCTGAAATAGCGCCTGGCTCGCCCGGCCGGGTGGGCCGCGCCGGTGAGCCGGATGCCACGAGGTGCACAGGCAGCTCAAAGCACCGGCCCAGCCCGCTGTCACGGTGGCCGGTCAAGGTGGTGCTCATGAACGAGAACATGACCAGGAAAACAATTCCCGCAGCATCGGTTTCAGCTGGTGAGACGCAGCCGGGACTGCCCCCGGTTCCGTGGGGTGACCAGGAGTGGGTCAGCGGTCCGGCTTCGGCAGCTTCGATTCCGGGCCCGGCCGGCCCGGTTGCCCATGAGCGGCTGGATGGCCCGGTGACACGTGCGCCCAGCGATCCGGATGCTCCCGGGTACCCGCCTGTTCCGGCGTCCGGCAGCGGCTTCATCGAGCGGCTGCGCACCCCGGTGATCAGCGCGATCCTGGGCGGGGTGGTTCTGCTCGGAGCCGGCTTCGGAACCGGTTTCGTGGTCGGCAAGGACCATGGATCGTCATCGGCGCAGGTCGGCCCGGCCGGTCAGAACCCTTCTGGCCAGGGCGGTTTCGGGCAGGGCGGTTTCGGGAGTTTCGGACCTCCGGGCGGCGGTGCTGGCCTGGGCCAGCAGGGCACACAGTCCCAGCCGGGGACGGTGCCGCAGCAGGGCACACAGTCCCAGCCGGGGACGGTGCCGCAGCAGGGAGCTATCGGCTCGGCCACCAGCTCCGGCTCGGTATAGGACTGAGGAGTCAGGCCCCGTCGAGCAGGGTGCGAGCCTCGTCCACTCCCAGTTCTCCCTGCGCGACCGCACGCAGCGTGGCCAGCCGCGTATCCGCTGGCTCGGGGTCACTCCCCACGTCGCTCGGCGCCAGCCCCAGCGTCCGGAGCAGATCGTCGACGCGCGACCGGGCGGTCGGATAGCTCACCCCCAGATGCCGTTCCAGCTCCCGCACGTTGCCGCGCGAGGCCAGAAAGATCCTCAGCAGGCTGCGCTGGGCGTCGTCCAGTGCGCAGAACTCACAGCCGTCGAAGGCTCCGGTCAGTCCGGTGCCGCAGGACGGGCAACCAAGCTGGGTGACCTGAAGGCGCTGCGAGCAGACCGGACAGCTGGCCGGTGGGCGCCTGGTCATCCGGAGTGAACCCAGCTGGGGGTATCGATGGTGACCGAGCTCATCACCGAGTCCAGGGTCAACAGGCTCTCACCGCTGCCGGTCGTAAACCGGCGAGTTTCCCCGTCCCGCAGGTGACTTCCGCCGTCATCCGGCAGGTTCAACCGGCCCATCCGGCTGGTCGCCTCCACCCGGACATCGCTGCCGTCGGCCAGGGTCAGCCGGATCGAGGAGGACTCGCTGGTGATCTGAGAGTTGCTGCGGATCAGCGCACTCCCCTTGACGGAGGCCGAGAATGTCTGCAGCTGCAACGGACCGGTGACATCCAGCAGCTTGACCGCTGAAGCGTTGATCCGGGCGGTGATCCCGCCCGCCACGCCCGCCAGGCTGATCTCGACCCCGGTGAGGTCGAGCTCGATCGGAACGGCTGGGT
>CALMAR010000341.1 GCA_937859855.1 uncultured Kineosporia sp. | reverse complement strand
GCGATCAACTGGTAACCCGTCTGGTCGATCCGGCCCACACATGGGGCCGGACACCGGCCGAGGTCAGCCAGCAGGCACGAGGAGGCCGACGGTGAAGGACGACGCGGAAGCCGGTGCGTGCAACGGCGGATCGGGAAGGCTTCCTGCAGAGCGGCCACGGCTTGGTCGGCTTGAGTCCGGCTGCTGAACGGGCCGAGATAGGTCGCGCCGTCGGCCATTACCTGTCTGACCACCGACAGCCGGGGATAGGGCTCAACCGTCAGCTTGACCCAGCCGGCCCGTTCAGGATGGCGCGAGCGCCGGTTGTAGGGCGGGGCGTGCTCGGCGATCAGCCGGATCTCCCGCACCTGCCCCTCGAGCCTGGTCGAGCAGGGAACCGGGGTCACGCCGCTGGCCCGGGCCACCATGTCGGCCATCCGGCTGCGCTTCTCGGCTGCGGTGAAGTAACTGCGGACCCGGGTCCGGATGTTCACCGACGTTCCCACATACAGCACCCGGCCGGTGTCGTCGTGGAACAGGTACACGCCCGGGCAGTCGGGCAGGCCGTCGGCCAGAGTGCGCTTGCGCCGGGTGGTCTGGGGAACCCGGCGGTTGTAGCGGCGCAGCTCGCCCAGGGTGTGCACGCCGAGCGACCCGATCCGGGCGATCAGGCCGTGCAGTACATCAACGGTGGCCCGGGCGTCGGTGAGCGCCCGGTGGTCGGGCGTGACCGAGGCCCGGAACAGCTGGGCCAGCGAGGCCAGCTTGTGGTTGTGGACCTCGTCGCGCTCCAGCACGTGCCGGGCCAGCTGGAGCGTGTCGAGGACGGTGGAGGGCGGCCAGGTGTATCCGTAGCGGCCGCAGGCCGCGCGCAGGAATCCGATGTCGTAAGGGGCGTTGTGAGCGACCAGCACGCCACCCCGGATGAACTCCATGAAGGACGGCAGCACGGCGGACAGAGCTGGGGCGGTGGCCACCATGGCGTTACTGATCCCGGTCAGCAGGGTAATGAACGGGGGGATCGGGGACGGTGGCTGCACCAGGGTCTGGAACTGCGAGACCACCTCGCCGCCGCGAACCTTGACCGCACCGATCTCGGTGATGCCGCCCTTGCTCGGCGCCTCACCGGTGGTCTCCAGATCAAGGACGACGAAGCACACCTCCGCCAGGTTCTGGTCGTCGTCCCGATCCCGGGAGACCTCGCGCCAGCGCCCGGTGGACCACAGCATCGGCTGCACGATGGCCGGCCGGGTGCCCCCCGCTGTCTCCGTCATGTGGTGGACGCTATGCGCCGCCCCCGACAGTTCGGGTCCGGCTCGGGGCCGCGGACCCTAAGCGGCCAACTTGTCGGTGGGGGGTCCTAGCGTTCTGGATGCCGGTAGATGACCGGCCGGGCGAGGCCCGAGACGGCCGGGGAGGCCGCGATGTTGATCGACTGTGACTCGTGCGCCGTGCGCGATCTGGCCTGCCAGGACTGCGTGGTCAGCGTGATGCTGGGTATGCCAGCCCGGTCATCCGACCAGGCCGCGCCCAGCCGGGAGTCGCATGGCCCGGTCACCCGGGTCGAACTGGATGGACCCGAACGGGCGGCCCTGGCTGTACTGGCCGGGCACGGATTGGTCCCGCCTCTTCGCCTGGTTCCCCGGAGGAGCTCCGGGCCGGACGAGCTGGGCGTCCAGCCTGACCGGTCCGCGATCCTTGACCGAGCAGCCGGTGATCGGGCCAGCGGTCGAACGGACGACGATGGCCGGGCGGCCGAGGCGGGCTGAGATGTGGCGAGGGCCTCGACGTTACGGAGCATAGCCGGGGTGCCCAGGTATGCGCCGCCGACCCTTTCTGAAACCCATGAAAAGCTTAAATAGTTGCTATGAATATCACCATAGGATAACAAAACACCGACGTTGATCAGGCATAACTACTCACAGTGATATTGAAAAGCGCTTACGGCAGTTGGCCGGCCCAGTCAGTGCAGTTATCGTGCAACGCGTTACGCGGGGCGGGTGGAGTGTTCAGCAAAGTCTGTCACTTTCTCCCTCTCCCGCCTCATCAGCGGCACGGCAGGACGGAGCTGAAGCACGGTGCGCTTGCGCAATCGGCAGGACCTGCCCGGCCGAACCGGGCGACATATCCTGGTTGCCGTGGTAGCCCTCTCAGCGGTCGCAGCGTCCTCGCTCATCCTGCCCGGTGCCAGTGCGGCCCCGAAGCCAACCGTGCAGCAAGTGCGGCGCGCCATTGATCGGCTGCAGGAACAGGCCGAACAAGCTTCCGAGCAGTACAACGAGACGCGGGAGAACCTGTCGTCGATCAACGTCCGGTTACGGGCGGCCCAGCAGAAGCTGGCGCGGCAGAGGACCGAGGTGGCCAGGTCCAGGACGGAGGTCGGCCGGCTCGCCTCAGAGACCTATCGCCGTGGCCAAATGACCACCCTCGACGTTCTGCTCGGTGACGACCCTGATGAGGTGCTGGCGCAGGCCGGCTATCTTCCCTCGCTGACCGAGCGGCAGAACGGCGCGACGATCCGCCTGAAGGACGGCGAGCAACGCCTGGTCGCGATCCAGCGGGACATCGCCCAGCAGCAGAGCCGGGCGTCACAAGCGAACGCCGAGATGAAGCAGGCGCGCAGCGCCGTCCGGCAGAAACTGGCTCAGGCCCAGGCTCAGCTGTCCAGCCTGGAAGCCAGCCAGCGAGTATCGCTGCGGAGGGAGCAGAACAAGGTCGAGACCGTTGGAGTGCCCAGCAACGCTGGGTCGTCGTTCTGCCGGTCGATGGCTGACAAGGCCAGCAGTTCCGGCGCCCGCGCCGCGCTCCGGTTCGCCTGTGCCCAGCTCGGAGAGCCTTACTCCTGGGGTTCCGCCGGTCCCGGTTCGTGGGACTGCAGTGGCCTGACCATGAAGTCCTGGCAGGCCGGAGGTGTCTCGCTGCCGCACAGCTCCCGGTTGCAGGCCGGTTACGGTACCGGTGTCAGCACATCGTCCCTTCAGCCGGGCGATCTGATCTTCTTCTACTCACCGATCAGCCACGTCGCGATCTATCTGGGAGACGGCCTGATGGTGCACGCACCACATACCGGTGATGTGGTCCGGATCGCTGCGGTCTACGCATCGCCGACGGCGGCCGTGCGGCTCTGACCCTCGAAAAGGGTGCCCTTCCGGCGAAAGCTGCCCGGTGTCGCTGGGTACCCTGGCCGGGTGCCAGCTGGGGGTGTACATCGCCGGGCGATAGCGCTGGTGGTGGGTCTGGCGCTGACCGTGCTCGCGGTTCTCGTGCTGGTCGGGGTAGAGGAAAGGGCGCCGGCATCGCTGCCCGGAAGGGCCGATCCCAGTCCCGCGACGTCGCCGAACCTCCGGCAAGCAACTGATTCAGACGGCGTCCCGGTCCAGGCCGGCGCCGAAATCGCCCCGCTGCTGAGCCAGCGGGGCGTCGCGGTGAGGCATCGCGATCGCCGCGCCTGGCTGAGCACGATCGATCCCGCCTCCGAACAGTTCCGGGCCGAACAGGGGCGGGTCTTCGACCGGATCGCCAGTCTCAGGCCGGCCGCATGGAGCTATTCCTTCCAGAGCGCTTCTGCTCTGCCAGCCAGCCAAGCAGAGTCCGCACCCGGCGGCTGGCTGGCCCGGGTGGACCTGGTGTATCAGCTCCTTCCTGGAGGCCCAGAGGTCTCCCGGCGGCAGTACCTGAGCGTTGTCCCGGTCGCATCGGCCGTCGCCAGCAAGTCCAGCTCAGCCGCTTCAGCAGCCCCGGCCAGGTCGGGGGCATCGATCGGCTCGGCGCCTTCTGGCACGGCCACATCCAGCCCGGCGACGTTCCGGCCGCAACCCAGCTCGGGCTTGGGCCGGTGGAGGATCTCTGGCTTGGCGGCTGGCCCGACCGAATCGGACCTCTGGGATCTGAGCCCGATCACGATCAGCCGGTCCAGTCGTTGCCTCCTGATCGGCTCGGTCCAGTGGCGCTATCTGGACCGCCGGATCGCCAGCAGTTGTGTCGCCGCGGCCAGCCGGGTGGACGACGCTTGGGGCACAGCCTGGCCGAGGCAGACCGTGCTGATCGTGCCCGATTCGCAGAAGCAACTGGGGACGCTGCTGGATCGCTCCGGTTCGGCGTCCAAGGGACTCGAACAGACCGCGGCCGTCACCGTTGGCCCGGTCACCAGCGCGGAGGAGGTACTGATCAATCCGGCCGTGTTCAAGGAGTTTCCGGCGCTGGGGATCCGGGTCGTGCTCACCCACGAGTTGGTCCATGTAGCCACCCGGGCGACCGGGTCCGGCGATGTGCCGACCTGGCTGGCCGAGGGATTCGCCGACTACGTCGGGTTCGGGGGCTCTGGATTGTCGCCCCGCCAGATCGCCTCGGACGCCCTGGAACAGGTTGGCCGCGGCCAGATCCCGTCGTCGCTGCCCGCTGATGCCGACTTCGATTCGGCTCGCAAGAGCGCTCCGGCCGCGTACGGGTTCGCCTGGGCGGTGGTAAAGACCATTGCCGCCCAGGGTGGAATGTCGCGGTTAGTGAGCTTCTACCGGGCGGCCGGATCGGGGGGTGGCCCGCCGTCCAGCCGCGTCGATCTCGCCGTCCGAAAGGTATTGCGAATGAAGAACACTCAGGTGTTGATTGGTGAATGGCAAGAAGAACTGAGAGATCTCGCTCGATGACGGACCACGGCTGGTGACCCGCACGCTGATCGTCACCAATGATTTCGGGCCGCGCACGGGCGGAATCGAGTCCTTCGTGCTGGCGATGGCTCAGCGGATGCCACCCGAAAAGGTGGTGGTGCACACCGCCCGCCAGCCCGGTGACGCCAAATTTGATGCGGCCCTTGACTTTCCGGTGATCCGCGACCGATCGCCGCTGATGGTCCCGACCCGGGCGATCACCCAGCGCTGCGCCCAGCTGGTCAAGTCGGAGCGCTGTGATCAGGTTTGGTTCGGTGCTGCGGCTCCGCTGGGCCTGATGGCTCCAGCGTTGCGCGCGGCCGGAGCGGAGCGAATCGTGGCCACCACACACGGCCATGAGGTGTGGTGGTCGCAGCTTCCCATCGCCCGGCAACTGATGCGCCGGATTGGGGCAGGCGCTGACCGGGTCACCTTTCTCGGCGAGTACTGCCGCTCCCGGATCGCCCCCGCGCTCTCCCCGGCGGACCGGCAGCGGATGATCCGGCTCACGCCCGGCGTGGACGACTCGATCTTCCATCCCGGCGCGAACGCCGAGCCGGTTCGGGCCCGGTTCGGCCTCGGCAATCGGCCGGTGATCCTGTGCGTCTCCCGGATGGTCGCGCGCAAGGGCCAGGACATGCTGGTCCGGGCACTGCCGCGGATCCGCCAGCAGGTGCCTGATGCCACCCTGCTGCTGGTCGGTGATGGCCCGCATCGGAGGGCGGTGGAACGGCTGGCCGGGGCCAGCGGCGTGCGCGAGCACGTCGTGTTCGCCGGGCGGGTGCCCTGGGCTCAGACTCCCGCGTTCTACGCGGCCGGCGACGTCTTCTGCATGCCGGCCCGGACCCGGCTGGGCGGCCTGGAGCCGGAAGCGCTGGGCATCTGCTATCTGGAGGCGGCCGCTGCCGGCCTGCCCGTGGTCGCCGGCGATTCGGGTGGCGCCCCCGACGCCGTCCTCCACGGCCAGAACGGGTTCGTGGTGAACGGGCGGGACGTCGCCAGCATCGCCCGGCGATGCACGCAGCTGCTGCTGGACCGCGAACTGGCGAACCGGTTCGGTCAGCGGGGACGGGAGTGGGTGGCGCAGGCGTGGCGCTGGGATGACCTCGCGGTCAGGCTGATGCGACTGCTGGCGGGCGAGCCGGTTCCGCAGTGAGGCCGGCCGGGCGCGGCGGCACCGGGCAGGCCAGTGACATCACCACCAGAGCCGCGACCAGCCAGTACTGGTTGTAGAACGCCTGCTTGTTGACCAGGTTGGCGGTGAAGAGGATCAGCGCGGCCCAGCGCAGCACGGTGGCCAGGTCCGGGTTGCGGGCTCGCACCAGCACAGCAGCCATCACGGTGGTGAGAGCGATGATGGCCCCCGTGATCCAGAACGGGGGAGTCCAGCCCAGCTCGTGCATGGCTGCGATATAGAGGGTGTCCGCGAATCTCAGTGGCTGGAAGTCGACCAGCACGGTGACCGTGTCGTGCACCATGTCCGGAGGCGACGCGACGAGCCAGGGCATCACGAAAATGCCAGCCAGAACAGTAGATCCAAGAGCGCGCCGCCAGCCGAACCGGGGCCACGCGGCCAGCATCGGCAGCAACAGCACCAAGTGCTGCTTGCTGGCCAGCCCCAGCGCCAGGCTGATCACCGGCAGGACCGTCCAGCCACGCCGGACGCCGAGCGCCCATCCGGCCAGGCAGGTCATCAGCAGGGGCTCGGTCCAAGCCTGCTCCACCTGGGTCGCGGTGCCCGGCATCAGCAGAAGCAGAGCGCTGGCCGCCGCAGCGGTGATCCGGGTTGTCTGGCTGGACTCACGTCCGCAGCCCAGCAGGTAGACCAGTACGGCTCCGATCACCGTGATCGCCACCAGCGCCCAGCGCACATCCCCGCCCAGCCAGCGGCCCGGCGCCAGCAGCAGCGCGGTGAACGGTAGGTATGTGAACGAGTCCTGCACGCCGGGGGAGTCATGCCAGTTCAAGGTGTAGATGTTGCGCCCGTGAGCGATGCCGTCAGCGGCCTGTTGCAGAGTTACCCAGACGTCGATCTTCGGCCGGGGATCGAAATGGATCAGTAGCACCGCGGCCACCAGATAGCCAGTTGCCGCAGTCGCCAGCACCAGCCAGGGAGGGATCAGCCACCGTCCAGCCGCGAACAGCAGCAGGGCCGCCAGAGCGGTGCTGCTCGCCATCACCCAGCGCACCGCCCAGCCCTGGCCACTGGTCAGGTAGGTGTAGGGGCGGACCAGGACGTCGAGGACGGCGGCCACGCCGAGGACGCCAGCCAGGGTCCAGGCCAGCGGTTGCGCCGCCGCCGGGGCTGCGGAACGTCCGGCCGCCACCCAGAACGTCAGCAGCGCGGCCAGCGCCGCGTAGATCAGAACAATCGGGAGTTCGTAGCGGACGACGCTGTGGGTGGCCACCGCCATCCCCAGGGCCACCGCTAACCAGGGTTCCGCCGCCGCGGCGCTGCGGCGTACGTAGTGCCAGCGTGGGCTGAGCGACGCCACTGGGGCAGGGCTCAGTGACTCAGACAGCGGCACCCACACATGCTAGGCCGAGCCGATCGGACCGCCGGTCGCCCGTCAGGGATTGCAGTTGGGCCCGTTCTGGATCTGCTGGATGCAGTCCTGCGTCTGCTGGAAGGTGTCGCCAACGATGCCACCCAAGCCGAAGACGGCTCCGACGATGACGGCAGCAATAGCGGCGATGAGGAGGCCGTACTCCACGGCAGATGCACCGGCATCGCGAAGCCGGCGTTCGACTCGGAAGACCCGAGTGATCATGGAATTCCCTTCGTCAACCGGAGCGGCTGCGGTCCGCTCCGGCCTGAGGCCCCCGACGAGAAAGACCCTGGCACAACGTCTCTGGCATTGGGACCCGCACATTGAAGGATCAGGCGAATGGTTGATCGAGGTGTCAGCAGATTGCAAAAGCCTAGCGCCCGAACGAAACTCGCATCCCCAGCAAGTTCATGCGCTTTGACTCCGCATGCGGACGGGCCCGGTCGCCCCAAGGCAGCCGGGCCCGCTCGTGCGTCTCGCCCTAGGCGTCAGGGACAGTTGCCGCCGGCGTTGGCCTGCGTGTTGATGTCGTTGCAGCTGTTGGTGAAGACGTTCTGGACGACGCCGCCCAGGCCGAAGACGATGCCGACGATGACGGCAGCGATCGCGGCGACCATCAGGCCGTATTCGACGGCAGACGCGCCGCGGTCCAGGCCGGCCCGCATCACCTTGCGGATGTACGTGAGCATGCGGATCCCTTTCGTGGGTGCTCGGTTGGGAGATCCCTCTCCGACGACGTGCTCAGCCTGCCACCTGGATCAAGCTCCGTACCTATCGGACAACACGGATCAGCAGAAGAGCCCCGGCTGAAACTCGGCCGAACAGATGATGTGATCTCGGTTTTCGCAGTTCAGAGGGTGTCTGGACACTTCGGAACGCGTCGTCAACAACGATGCCCTGGCCGGTGAGGGCCAGGGCATCGAGACAATCAGGAACTCAACGCTGGGGGGCGCCCTTGCCCTCCCGGACCAGGCCGAGCCGGACGGCGGCCATCACGGCCTGGGCGCGGTTTCCGGCACCGAGCTTCTCGTAGATGTTGGCCACGTGGGTCTTGGCGGTTGACTCGCTGATGTACAGCCGGCGGGCGATCTGGGCGATGGCCAGGCCGTCCACCAGCAGGTCGAGCACCTCGCGTTCGCGCGGGGACAGCTTGGGACCGGCCGGGGCGCTCATCCGCCGCTGCATCGCTCCAGCCAGGTCCTTGGTGTTGAAGTTGCGGGGGGCGGCGGCGGCGTGCCGGGCGGCCGCGACAACCTCCTCGGCAGGGGCGTCCTTGCCGACGAAGCCCGAGGCCCCGGCCTCCAGCGCGGCGAACACCTGCTCGTCGCCGGCGTACATGGTCAGCACCACGATGCCGATGTTCGGGTTGGCCGCGCGGACCTGGGTGGTCAGTGAGATCCCGTCGCCGTCCGGAAGCCGGACATCGGTCACCAGCACGTCCGGGCGCAGCCGCTCGAGGGCGTGCATGGCCTCCGCGATCGATCCGGCCTCACCGACCACCTCGAGGTCCCCGGCCCGATCGAAGGCGCGCCGCAGGCCCTCGCGGATCAGTTGATGATCATCTACGAGCACGACGCGAAGAGTCTGTGTGCTGGTCACCCGGCCACTCCTGGTCTGCCCGGTGTTCGGCCGGGCTCGTTACCTGCGCTACTGATTGAGGTTGGTGCTCGCCGCCGCGGCGGAGTCCGATGATGCGCCGACCGATCCTGCGGCTGACGCGGTGCCGGGCAGCGTGATGGCAGGAATTCCTCGTGGATCGGTCAGAGCGCCGCGGCTGATGACAGTACGCGGCATGGGGTACATTTCGCGAGCTTGAACCGGATCTGTGCCCAGGGCGATCTCCACCACGGTGCCGCTGTCCGGACCTGATCTGACGTCGAGCAGCGCGCCGATCCGCTTGGCCCGTTCCCGCATCCCGGTGATACCGAAACTGTCCAACCGGCCCGGGCGAAGCCCACGGCCGTCGTCTCTGACCAGGATGTGAGCCCGAGGTGGATCCACGGTCACCGAGATCCACAGGTTGGAGGCGCGGGCGTGACGGCGAACGTTGGTGATGGCCTCCTGCACGATCCGCATCAGCTCGACCTCGATTCCGACTGGTAGTCGTTTCGGAGATTCGTCCATCGACACGGTTACTACCAGCCCGGCCGGGCCGCCGACCCGCTGCGCGTGGTCAGAGAGCGCATTCCCCAAACTGGTCGAGTCATCGACCCCGGAGCGCAGATCGAAGATGCTCATCCGCAGATCGCCGACCATCTCTTGCAGTTGTTCGCGCACGCTGGCCACCCGGCCGCTCAATCCGGGCCCGGCGTCGCGGCGGATGTCGTCCAGGAGATAGCCGACCGAGGCCAGGTCCTGGGCGATGCCGTCGTGGATTTCGCGGGCCAGCCGCATTCGCTCGTCCGTGGTGGCCAGGCGGCGGACGTCGTCGAACAGCACCGCCGAGGCCAGCCGGGGACCGGACTGGTCGATCAGGGACTGGCACCTGCGCAGCGCCTGAGCGTCGATCGGCTGCTGAGTGGTGATCACGACCAGCGCCACCACTCGTCCAGCCATCAGCACCGGAACAGCAGTGAACCGCTCGCCGAGGAAGTCGCCGCCCATCGGGGTACCGCGTAGCCACGCGTCGTCGATGGCCTGGCCGGCCTCATCCGGCGGTTCCTCGCCGGTCAGCGCGGCGAAACGGCCGCTCGGGGAGCGGCCGAGCACGGTTGTGCTCGCCTGCGGGACGATCGTGCGGATGTCGTCGGCGAGCGCGGTCGCCAGTGTGCGGGGATCCAGGCCCAGGCTCAGCTGGCGAGCGACCACCTGGAGTTCGGTCAGCAACCTGTGTGCGTCGGCGTAGGCAACCTCATTGTCCGGTGCAGTCTCCTGGGCAACCTTTCGCATCCAGGAGCCGACTACCGGCACCCCGACAAAGATGCACGCCCCGGCGGTCAGCAGCGCGGACATATCGGTCCAGTCATCGCCCTGCTTGGTCAGCGCGGCCATCGCGACCAGCGTGACCACGCCGGTGACGGCGCAGCTCAGCGCCTCAGCAAGACCGGCCCGGGTGGCCGCGAGGTACAAGGGGACGACGAGATAGAGCATGAACAATGCGCCGCCCGGCCCAGCTGCTCCAATGATCATCGCGGCAGCCAGAGTTTCGGCCAGGGCCGGGATCAGGGGCGGCACCTGGCTCGGCAACGGGAACGAAGCCAGCGCGGCCACCACGAGGAGCAGCAGGGCCGACAGCACGATGTCCTGCTGATCGATGGTGTTCTGCTGAGTGACAATCCGGCCCGCGACTAGGGTGCAGACGGCAGCCAGGATCACACCGGCCCGGGCGATCAGCGGCAGAAAGGCGGCATTGAGACGAAGTCCGAACACAGCCACGGTGACAATCTGCCACACGAGTGATACTCCTGGCTCGCGTTCGCCCGATACGGGCACTAGTTCCGTTATCGGGTAATCCGAAAGGCGATGATTGTCCGGTCGTGGGGACGAAATACGTTCGGTTTCGGCCTCCGGTCGCCGGTGCTGCTGCCGGTCATCTGGGCCAATGACAAGCTGGATGGTCTGATCACAGAGCCTCAGGACAAGGTGACGAACAAAGGTGTCCCATCAATCGGCTGAATCGGCGGGGGACGACGTCTTCTCGATCGGGGAGGCGCTGGACGCCGCTGACCGCGAACTGCTCTCTGACCGGATTCCGGCGGCTTCAGTGCTGCCGACCGGTTTCCGGTTGCTGGACACCTATCTGGGGGGCGGGCTGCGCACCGGGGAACTCTGCGTGCTCGGTGGCCCGCAAGGTCTGGGTAAGACCGCCTTCGTGCTGCAGGTGGCTCGTTACATCGCCGCGATCGGTGAGGCCACCGCGGTGATGTCGTACGAGCACGACGCCACCACCCTGATCGAGCGGCTGATCGCGATCGAGGCCGGCGACACGTTAGGAGTCGATGGAGTGCCGTTGCGCCGGGTCCGGGAGGCCCTGGAGGGCGGCGGACCGCCCGGATCGAATCTGGCTCAGCGGTTGTCGAACACACTCGGCGCGGCGGAGGCGATCGACGCCCTGCGCGGATACCGGGAACGGCTCTTGCTGATGAGCGCCAGCGGGACCAGCACCGGACTGGCCGCGATCCGCCAGGTGGCGGAGCTGATGGCCGAACACGACGGGCCCGCGCTGATGGTGGTCGACTATCTGCAGAAGGTTCACACGCCGCAGGCTGGGTCGGAGGCCGACCGGATCACTGCCATCGTCGATGGCCTCAAGGATGTGGCGGCACAGTATGACGTCGCGGTGCTGGCCGTATCAGCGGTCGACGCCGCGGCGGCCGGGCCTGGACGGCGGATGCGAGTAGGACACCTGGGTGGTTCGTCCGCGCTGGCCTACGAACCGGACGTCATCCTGATGATGAACGAGAAGTACGACGTGGTCGCCCGGCACCACCTGATCTATGACACCCGCGCCGTTGATCGGTACCGCGATCACGTCGTCCTGAGCATCGAGAAGAACCGCTCGGGGTTAGCCCGGATCGATCTGGAGTTGCGGAAACGACTGGAACAGAGCCGATTCGAGCGTGAGACCAACGCTGTGGCCGAAGAACTGCTGGACGAGCGGATCTTCACCCAATAGCCCAGTTCCGGAATCAGTTATCATGGCGGCGAGGGGACAATTCAGTGTCCGCTTCGCGCAGCGAGCTGAGCGCCCGGGCCAGCCGCCGGGTCTGCACGGCCTGGGCCAGCAGGGTGGCCGCCTCCCGAACCGGGGCGATCACTGCAGCAAGGTCGCGATCGGTGAAGGGTCCGGCCTCCTGCCCCCGGGCCAGTACCACAATCGCCCGCACCTCCGGCACCGGAACGGCGAGCAGGTGCCGCCACGCGGCCAGTGGAGCACCCGCCAGCTGCGGGCGGATGATGTCGGTGTCGTCGATCAGCACTGCCCGCCCGGCCGAGCCGATCTCGGTGATCAGCCAGTGGGTCGCTTCCAAGATCAGCCGCCGCTCCAGCGGGCGCAGGCCGACGCCGCCGCTGACCCGCCAGATTGGGCCGTCCGGAACCAGAACGGCGGCGGCATCGGCGTCCGCGCGCTCGATCACGTCGTCGGCCAGCACCTGAGCAGTGTCGGAGACTCCATAGAGGTCGCCGACCTGGTCGAGCAGGGACTGCACCAGGTCAGCCGGGCGCATCACGATCCCGCCGGCCGACCGGCTGCGGATGCCGCGATCGCTGGCCAGCGCCGCTGCCTCGGAGTCCAGGCGCCGATCCAGCGCCGAACTGGTGCTGAGATCAGCTTCGGAGGGGATTGCGGCCCGGCCAGAGACGCCGAACGGATCGGTCCGGGGGCCGAGTGGATCGGTGACCAGGCCAAGCCCACGGGTTTCACCAGCGGCCGGATGACGCTGCAGCTGGCGTGGCCGGTGCCCCAGGCGCGGCAACCGGCGCGGGCTGGTGCCGATCAGGCCCTGCAACCCGGCGTCCGGAGCGGAATCCGGATCGCCGGCGCTGGGGATGGAATAGCTGGTGGTATAGAAGGCTGGGTCACCAGCGGCGGGGTCGATCGCGGCCGGTGCCCGGACCGGGCCGGGGGGGTCGCTGGGTGAGGGTGTGC
>CALMAR010000340.1 GCA_937859855.1 uncultured Kineosporia sp. | reverse complement strand
GCCTCGTTCGCCCCTGGCCGAGGTCTCGCAGCGCACGGGCGGCGTCCACGTCTCCGTCCCCCCCGCCACCACCGCGGCGGGCCGCTCCTCCCGGCTGGCGCTGTGGGCGCTGGTCACCCCGGTGATCCAGGTCGCCTATCAGCTGGGCCTGACTGACGCCGGTCCGGCCGTGATGGAACGGGTGGCCACCCGGCTGGACATGCACGCCGACACCTTCCGGCCTTCGTCCGACGCGTTCGTCAATCCGGCCAAGGGCCTGGCGCTGGAACTGTCCGGACAGATGCCGGTGGTGCTGGGTGATGGCGACGTCACCGGCGTGGCGGCGTCCCGGGCGGTGTCGATGCTGGCCCGGACGGCGCGGATCCCGGCCATGCGGGGGGCCCTGCCGGACGACGCCGGGGACGTGGTGGCCACCTTCGACGGGCCGCTGGCCGCCGGGCCGGATGACCTGTTCGCCGATCCCGAATTCGGCGACCCGGAGCCGGGTCCGCGGATGCGGCTGGTGCTGCTGCGGGATGCCCAGCCCAGTCCCGAGCATCCCGACGGGTCCTGGCTGGAGACCAGCCGCACGGCGGATGCGGTCAAGCTGACCGCGCAGGACGCCGGGATCCGGGTGACCGAGATCGCCGCCGACCCCGGCCATCCGCTGGAGCGGCTGGCCGACCTGGTCGCCCGGACCGACTTCGCTGCCGTCTATCTGGCTCTGGCCAGCGGCATCGATCCGCTCACCTCGCCGCACCTGGCCGATCTGCGCGACCGGACCCACTGAGTGTCCAGCGGCGGCGGCAACCGGGCGATCATCGCGGCGTTGTCGGCGAACCTGGGGATCGCAGCGATCAAGTTTCTGGCTTTTCTGCTGACCCGGTCGAGTTCGATGCTGGCTGAATCCATCCATTCGGTGGCCGACTCCGGCAACCAGGTGCTGCTCCTGATCGGCGGACGGCGGGCCAGCCGGAGCCCGACCGAGGATCATCCCTTCGGTTTCGGCCGGGCCCGGTTCCTGTACGCGTTCATCGTGTCGGTGGTGCTGTTCTCGATCGGGGGGCTGTTCGCCCTGTACGAGGCGTATCACAAGTGGCAGCACCCGGAGCCGATCGAGGACTGGCAGTGGGTGCCCATCGCGGTGCTGGTGGCGGCGATCGGAATGGAGTCGTTCTCCTTCCGGACGGCGATCAGTGAGTCGAATCCGTTGCGGGGCAACAAGTCCTGGTGGCGGTTCATCCGGGATGCCAAGTCCCCGGAGTTGCCGGTGGTGCTGCTGGAGGACTCGGCCGCGCTGGCCGGGCTGGTGCTGGCCCTGTTCGGGGTGGGGATGACACTGGTCACCGACGACGGGCGCTGGGACGCCGCGGGCAGCGGAATGATCGGACTGCTGCTGGTGGCGGTGGCGATCATCCTGGCCGTGGAGACGTCGTCGCTGCTGCTGGGTGAGGGTGCGGAGCCGGAGATGGTGATCGCGATCCGGCAGGCTCTGGCCGGGCCGGGGGTGGAATCGGTGATCCACCTGCGCACCATGTACACCGGTGCGGACGAATTGCTGGTCGCGGCCAAGATCGCGGTGATCCCGACCGAGTCGGCCAAGGAAGTGGCCGAAGCCATCGACCTGGCCGAAGCCCGGGTGCGCCGGGCCGTGCCCATCGCCCGGCTGATCTTCCTCGAACCCGATATCGCCCGGGCCGGAGAGCAGCCGGTCACCCCTTAGGGTGATCGCCGTGCAGCTGATCCATCAGGGCAAGGTCCGTGATCTCTACGCCGACGGCGACGAGCTGATCATGGTTGCCTCCGACCGGGTCTCGGTATACGACGTGGTGCTGCCCACGCTGATCCAGGACAAGGGCCGGGTGCTGACCGCGCTGTCGCTGTGGTGGTTCGAACAGCTGGCCGACCTGGTTCCCAGTCACGTGATCTCGGCCACCGACGTACCGGGGGAATTCGCCGGGCGGGCGATCCGCTGTACCCGGCTGGCCATGGTGCCGGTGGAGTGCATTGCCCGCGGTTATCTGACCGGCCTGGGGCTGCGGGAGTATCAGCGCCACGGCGCCGTCTCCGGCGTCCGGCTGCCGCCGGGATTGGTGGATGGCTCCCGGCTCGACGAGCCGATCTTCACCCCCACCACCAAGGCGCCGGTGGGCCAGCACGACGAGTTCATGGACTACGCCGAAGCCGCCTCGGCGGTGGGCCCGGGGGTGGCCGAGCAGATCCGCGAGCTGACACTGGCGGTGTATCGGCGGGGCGCTGACATCGCTCACCAGCGGGGAATCATCATGGCCGACACCAAGCTGGAGTTCGGGCAGGACGCGGACGGTGTGATCACCCTGGCCGACGAGGTAATGACCCCGGACTCGTCCCGGTTCTGGCCGCTGGACAGCTGGGCTCCCGGTGGCCCGAACTTCTCGCTGGACAAGCAGTTTCTGCGGGACTGGGCCAGCGGCACCGCGTGGGACAAGCGCTCGCCCGCGCCGGAGATCCCGGCCGAGATCGTGGCCGCCACCCGGCAGCGATACCTCGACGTCTACCAGCGCCTCACCGGTACCCCCTTCGACTGACCACTGGCCGGTTCGGCGCGGCGAGTCGAGATGCGGTGGCCCTCCGGCATCTGCTTCCGCCAGGTTGACCGGGTGGACGACGTGATGGCTGCTGCGCTGGCCGGGCTGATCGCCGGCCTCGCTGTGGCGATGCCGCTGGGGGCGATCGGCACGCTCCTGATCAATGAGGGTATGACGGCATCGGCACTACGCCGGCCGTTGTGGCGGGTGGCCGGTCGATTCGTCGGCCTGACCGCGCTCAATCCGGCCACCGCCATCCACTTCGTCGCTCTGGCCGCGGGTCTGGGTCATGCGCTCGCTGGTGCCCAGCGGGCCGTCGCCTTCGTTTTCGCGGTGTTCACGGCGTCCATCGCCTGGCAACTGGTGCTGGCCGGCTTCGGCACGCTGGCCGCGGCTCGGCTGCCTGCCCGGGCCCGCCAGATCACCGGCCTGCCTGGATATCTGGTAGTGCTGGCCTGCGCTGCCCGGCTGGCCCTCTCGTGACCGGCCGGGCTTTGCTAAACTGGCCCGGTTCCGGCGCAGGTGATGCCGCTGGCCCAGAGGGGCCGTGCCGGGTCGAGTAGCACGGTTGTTCCGTGCCTGCTCCCCACATGCCAAATCACCGAAAGGCTGACATGTCATTCGCATTCAAGGTCGCTGACCTCGCCCTGGCCGAAGCTGGCCGTCACGAGATCCGGCTGGCCGAGCACGAGATGCCCGGACTGATGGCGCTACGCGCCGAGTTCGGCCAGAGCAAGCCGCTCACCGGCGCCCGGATCACCGGGTCGCTGCATATGACCGTCCAGACCGCGGTCCTGATCGAGACTCTGACCGCGCTCGGGGCGCAGGTCCGCTGGGCCTCCTGCAACATCTTCTCCACCCAGGACGCCGCCGCCGCGGCGGCGGTGGTCGGCCCGCACGGGACGGCTGAGAACCCGCAGGGTGTCCCGGTCTTCGCCTGGAAGGGCGAGACGCTGGCCGAGTACTGGTGGTGCACCGAGCAGGTGCTCGACTGGGGCCAGTCAAACGGCCCCAACATGATCCTGGACGACGGCGGTGACGTCACGCTGCTGGTGCACAAGGGCGCCGAGTTCGAAACCGCGGGTGCGGTCCCGGAGACGACGCAGGACGACAGCGAGGAGTACGCCGTCATCCTCGGCGTGCTGCGCGAGTCGCTGAAGAACGACCCGAAGCGGTTCACCACGATCGCGGCCAGCATCAAGGGCGTGACCGAGGAGACCACCACCGGCGTGCACCGGCTCTACGAGATGCAGCGCGCGGGCACCCTGCTGTTCCCGGCGATCAACGTCAACGACTCGGTGACCAAGTCGAAGTTCGACAAC
>CALMAR010000339.1 GCA_937859855.1 uncultured Kineosporia sp. | reverse complement strand
CGAAGCCGTGGGCCGGGTACCGGCTCGTGTACGCCACCAGCCGGCCGGAGATGATCGCCACCCTGGATGCAGCCGGACTGCTGCCGGTGATCACCTTCATCTTCAGCCGGGCCGGTTGCGACGCCGCGGTGGCGCAATGCCTGCAGGCCGGGATCCGGCTGACCAGTCCGGCTGAGCGGGACGAGATCCGGGCCGTGGCCGAGGCCCGGACCGAGCAGATCCCGGACGAGGATCTGGGCGTACTGGGGTACTGGGAGTGGGCCGCCGCCCTGGAGCGCGGCCTGGCCGCCCATCACGCGGGGATGCTGCCCGCGTTCAAGGAGGTGGTGGAGGAGCTGTTCACCCGCGGGCTGGTCAAGGCGGTGTTCGCCACCGAGACCCTGGCCCTGGGCATCAACATGCCCGCCCGATCAGTGGTGCTGGAGAAGCTGGTCAAGTGGAACGGCGAAACCCACGCTGACGTGACACCGGGGGAGTACACCCAGCTGACCGGCCGGGCCGGGCGGCGCGGCATCGACATCGAGGGCCACGCGGTGGTGCTCTGGCATCCGGGACTGGACCCCGAAGCAGTGGCCGGCCTGGCCTCCACCCGGACCTATCCGCTGCGCTCCAGCTTCCGGCCGACGTACAACATGGCGGTGAACCTGGTTGCCCAGGTCGGGCGTTCACGGGCCCGGGAGATCCTGGAGACGTCGTTCGCCCAGTTCCAGGCCGATCGAGCTGTGGTCGGCCTAGCCCGGCAGGCGCGCAAGCAGGAGGAGGCGCTGGAGGGTTATGCCGCGGCGATGTCCTGTCACCTGGGGGACTTCCGGGAGTACGCCCGGCTGCGGCAGCGGATCAGCGAGCGGGAGAATCAGCTGTCCCGCTCGGCCAGCCGGGATCGGCGGGCCGAAGCGATCAGTTCTCTGGAACGGCTGCGGCGCGGCGACTTCATCCGGGTGCCCGGCGGCCGGCGGCCCGGGTGGGTGGTGGTGCTGGATCCGGGGGTTGCGGGCGGGATCGAAGGGCCCCGTCCGTCGGTGCTGAGCATCGAGCGGCAGATCCGGCGGCTGAGCATGCTGGACGTCCCCGAGCCGGTGCAGGTGGCGGCCCGGATCGGGGTGCCGAAGAACTTCAACGGCCGGGACGCGTCGGCTCGGCGGGATCTGGCCTCCACCCTGCGCAACGCGCTCGGCGTACAGGTTCAGGCTGGCGAGCTGCAACCTCCCGCGCGAGGGTCCAAACGCTCCGCGGCCGAGGGCGACGAGGAGCTGAACCGGCTGCGCCGGCAACTGCGCTCACATCCCTGCCACGGCTGCGCCGACCGGGAGGATCACGCCCGCTGGGCCGAGCGCTGGTGGCGGCTGCACCGCGAGACCCAGGCGCTGACCCGCCGGATCGAGGGCCGGACCAACACCATCGCCCGGGTCTTCGACCGGGTCTGCGAGCTGCTCACCAGCCGTGGCTACCTGGCCGGAGACGAGGTGACACCGCCCGGCCAGCGGCTGCGCCGGCTGTACTCGGAGTCGGATCTGCTGGTGGCCGAGTGCCTGCGGCAGGGAGTCTGGGCGGGCCTGGACGCGCCCAGCCTGGCTGCCTGTGTCAGCGCGGTGGTGTACGAATCCCGGCGGGACGAGACCGGGCTGCAGCCGCGGCTGCCGCGCGGGGGGACCACCACCGCGCTGCACGAGATGATCCGGATCTGGTCGCAACTGGACGACGACGAGCGTGCGCACAGCCTGGATGTGACTCCCGAGCCCGACCTGGGCCTGGCCTGGGCGATCCATCGCTGGGCCGATGGCCGTCCGCTGGAGGCCGTGCTGCGCGACGCCGACCTGGCCGCCGGTGACTTCGTCCGCTGGTGCAAGCAGGTGGTCGACCTGCTCGGGCAGATCGCCCAGGCCAGCGATGATCCCGCGGTGGCCGCCACCGCCCGGACCGCGGCATCGGCGGTCAGCCGCGGCGTCGTCGTCCCCCTCATTCCTGCGTCGTGAGCCCCGCCCTCCCTCTCATGATCGCCCGCTCAGCCCGGAAAAGTGCGGCCTGGACGCCGCTTTCGCGGCTGAGCCGGTGATCACGCTGAAGGGTGAGCGCTGACACACCGGCTCAGGATGAGCCCAGGGCGCTGACTACCCGGCTAAAACTGTTCTGCAGGCCCCACTTCTCAGCGAAGGCCATCAGCGCCTGGTGATCCGGTGGAGTGGCCGGCAGCGCGTCGTCGGCGTCCTCCACCTCGGCATCGGAGGCGACCAGCACCACAGCCGGGGCCACATCCAGGTAGTCGCTGGCCGCCAGCAGCTTCTTCCGCTGGCTGGAGGACAAGTCGCTGGAACTGTCCGCCGCAGCCGACCGCAGCGCCGCCAGTGAGCCGAATCGAGCCAGGAGTCCGGCCGCCGTCTTCTCCCCGATTCCCTCCACTCCGGGCAGGCCGTCGCTCGGATCCCCCCGCAGCATGGCCATCTCGGCGTAGGCCCGTCCGGAGCCGACTCCGTACTTGGCTTTCAGCCAGGCCTGGTCGACCTCCTCGAGATTGCGCACTCCCTTGCCGACGTAGCAGACGATCACCCGGCCATCGTCATCCACCACCTGGAACAGATCGCGATCACCGCTGACCACTTCGATCGACGCCCGTTCACCGGCCGCTGCTGCCCGGGCCACCTCCCGGGCGGCGAGCGCCCCGATCACGTCATCCGCCTCGTGACCGGCGATGCCGACCCGGGCGATCCCCAGCAGGGCCAGTGCCTCGGCGATCAGCGGGATCTGCGGCCGCAGCGCCGGTGGCACCTCTTCGAGGTTCAGCTTCAGATTGGCGGCCCGGTGGGCCTTGTAGCTGGGGATGGCCGCGGTCCGGAAGGCCGGGCGCCACTCCTCATCCCAGCAGGCCACCAAGCGCGCGGGATGCCGTTGCCGGGTCAGATAGGCGATCGTGTCGAGGAATCCGCGGACGGCGTTGACCGCGGTACCGCCCGGGGCCTTGACGCCCTCCGGGACACCGTGGAACGAACGGAAGTAGAGCGAGGCAGCGTCCAGCAGCATCAGGGTGCCGGGCGGGGGAGCGGCCTTCTTCGGCATTGCCCCAGCCTGCCAGAGGCCAGACTGTTATCAGCCGAAGTCGTCCGGCAATGAAAAGTTGATTCAGGAAACGGGATCCCGCCGGTAGCCTTCGCCGGATGGAGGACACAGATCGGCAGATCTTGCGGCTGCTGTCCGGCGACGGCCGGATGAGTTTCACCGATCTGGGCCGGGCCACCGGCCTGTCGACCTCAGCCGTGCACCAGCGCGTCCGCCGGCTGGAGCAGCGCGGGATCATCCTGGGCTACTCCGCAATGATCAGCCCCGAGGCGATCGATCTGCCGCTGACCGCCTTCGTCTCGGTCACGCCGCTGGATCCCTCGGCCCCCGACGATGTGCCGGACCGGCTGGCCCACCTGGGCGAGGTCGAAGCCTGTCATTCGGTGGCCGGGGAGGAGAACTACATCCTCAAGGTCCGGGTGGCTGGGCCCGGGGCGCTGGAGGTGCTGCTGGCGACGATCCGATCCGCCGCGGGGGTGTCCACCCACACCAAGATCGTGCTTTCCACCCCGTACGAGGCCCGGCCACCAGCGCTGTAGTTCGCCGATGAATCTTCTGCTCCGGCAGGCCCGGTTGCCATCCGGCCCGGCGTCCGTCCTGGTCACCGGCGGCCGGGTGGCCTGGATTGGCCCGGACCAGGCGGTGCCGCAGGTCCCGCCCTCGACGGCCGTCCATCACCTCGGCGGCCGGCTGCTGCTGCCCGCCTTCGTCGACGCGCATGCCCACGTCACCGAGACCGGCCTGTTCCTGAACGGGGTCCAGCTGGCCGGACTCCGTTCAGCCGGCCAGATCCTGGACGCCGTGGCCCGCGCGGCGGCGGCCCGGCCCGGCCAGCCGGTACTCGGGCACGGCTGGGACGAGCTGCGGCTGGATCGATCCCGGCTGCCGGACGGCGCCGAGCTTGATCGCGCCGCTGACGGGGCCGACGTCTATCTGACCCGGGTGGACGTGCACTCGGCGCTGGTGTCGGCGACCCTGGCCCGGCGGCTGAACCTGGCGGCCATGGACGGCTGAGTCCGCCCGGACGAGGACTTCGCCATGGACTGGGAGGTGGTCGCCAATGCCAGCTAGCGCCTCAGCGACATCGCCGCCGTCTATAAGACCGCCGACGTGGTGATCCTGGCCACCGACCCGGAC
>CALMAR010000338.1 GCA_937859855.1 uncultured Kineosporia sp. | reverse complement strand
GGTATCGGCAGCGTGAACAAGCTGCTGCCGATACCGGGGATCAGCGAGTACGCGCACGGCTTCCGCGGCATCCCGGAGGCAGTGTATCTGCGCGATCATGTCACCCGTCAGCTCGAAATAGCCGACGCCGCATCCGATCCGGCCGAGCGGGCGGCGCGGCTCAGCTTCGCGGTGGCCGGGGCAGGCTACACCGGCACCGAAGTCGCGGCGCAGGGCCCGCTGCTGACCAGGGCCCTGCTCCAGCGCCACCCCCGGCTACGGAACGAGCGGGTCCGCTGGCTCCTGCTGGATGTCGCTGCCCGGGTGCTTCCGGAGCTGGACGAACGGCTGTCGCGCACCGCCGACCGGGTGCTGCGCGAGCGCGATGTCGAAGTGCTGATGGGGATTTCGGGCAAGGAGGCCCGGGCGGACGGCGTCCAGCTCACCGACGGCCGGTTCGTGCCCACCCGGACCCTGGTCTGGTGTGTCGGTGTGCGGCCTGATCCGCTGGTCGAGGCGCTCGGGCTGCCGACCGAGCAGGGACGCCTGGTGGTGGACGAATTCCTCACCGTGCCGGGACATCGGGAGATGTTCGCCTGCGGCGACATCGCCGCCGTCCCTGATCTGACCCGGCCGGGCCAGCTGACCGGGATGACCGCTCAGCACGCGACCAGGCAGGGCAAGACCGCGGCCGGCAATGTCGCGGCGTCGTTCGGGCAGGGCGAGCGCCGCGCATACCGTCACACCGACCTTGGTTTCGTGGTCGACCTGGGTGGGATGCAGGCCGCCGCCGATCCGTTGCACATCCCGCTGAGCGGGTGGCCAGCCAAGGCGGTGACCCGCGGGTACCACCTGCTGTCGATGCCCGGCAACCGGGTCCGGACCGCCGCTGACTGGGGCCTTAACGCCCTGCTCGGCCGGGAGACCGCCGGGCTGGATCTGGTTCGCGGATCGGCCGTTCCGCTGCAGTCGCTGACCCCGCAGTTTCCGCGGCAGCCGTGATAATGCCGAGATGAGCGGTGTTCTGGACCAGTTGCTGGGGGTACCAGCCGCCCTGGCCTACACGCTGGTGACCGCCCTGGTGTTCGTCGAGGATGCGCTGTTCGTGGGATTCGTCTTCCCGGGCGAGACCGCCGCCGTGCTCGGCGGGGTGATGGCCAGCCGGGGCGATGCGTCACTGCCGCTGATGATGGTGCTGGTGATCGCAGCGGCGATCGTCGGGGACTCGGTGGGGTATGAGGTGGGCCGGTTCTTCGGTCCCCGGGTGCTGAACCACGACCTGCTCGAGAGCCGGCGGCCTCAGCTGGAGCGGGCGCGGGCCTTCCTCAGCCGGCGCGGGGGCGGCGCGGTGTTCCTGGGCCGGTTCGTGGCGTTCTTCCGCGCGGTGATGCCGTTGCTGGCCGGAGTTTCCCGGATGCGCTACCCCAAGTTCCTGGCCTACAACACGATCGGCGGTGCGGTCTGGGGTGCCAGCGCCGTGCTGATCGGCTACCTGGCTGGCAACTCCTATCACGAGGTGGAGCAGCTGGCCGGGCGCGGAGCCGCGATCGGCGCAGCCGCGGTGGTGCTGATCGCGGTGGTGGTGTGGCAGGTCCGCCGGTACCGGCACGAGCAAGCCGGGAACACAGCCGGTGCCCAAGGTCAGGCAGCTGAACAGCCCAGCCGCGTCTTGGACGACGGTCAGGAACCGATGCCCAGATAGTGGTCGACCCGGCGATCGAATTCGGTCATCAGGGCCTGGATCTGCGGGGTGTTCAGCACGTCTTGGACCTGCCTGGCCTCGGTCGTCAGCTCCGGGCCGAGATCTGCGCCCTCGCCCCGCCCGGGCAACCGATCCATCAGCCCCTGAGCTGCCCCGGCCGCGATGCCCGCCAGTTCCCGGCCCGTCGACAGGGCACTGGCCAGCGTGCCGGTGAGCAGCCGCAGGTCCATCCCATGGATCGCCTTCTCATAGGCCCGGCGCAATCGCAGCGCCTCCGGCCGCAGCGACGCGTGGTCGTTGCCGCTCAGCCCGCCCCGGGCCAGGCTGCGATGTACGGTCCGGCCCAGAAGCAGCACCGCCATCACGTCCGAGGGGACTCCCTTGACCGAGCCGAACACGGCCACGTACTTGCGGACAGGGAACAGCACCACCCGGGACGGAATGGTGGCCAGGTATCTCCTGGTGTTGGCGAGCCAGCCGTCCGCGCCGGTGTAGAGCACCTCGACATCCGTGACCGGGTAGGGCCGGTCGTGCTGCTTCAGCGTGCGGGCCACGGCCAGCCGGGTGGCCCGTTCCTTCACCGCGTCGTCCAGCAGCGGCACCGGCACGAACCGGCTGACCCCAGCCACTATCCCGCAGGCGGCCCATTCGCGGACCAGCCGCGACGGCGGCTCGGCAACATCAGTCATGACTCGATTGTCCCGGTGATCGCGAGGTCCCGAGGCCAGCCAGGGCCCAGGAGGCGAACTCCTGTTCCAGGACGAAACCGAGGCGCCGGTAGAGCCGCCGGGCTTGGTCGTTGTCGGCGTACAAATCCACGGTGACGGCCGGGCAACCGGCCTCGAACGCGGCCTCGCTGATCGACACCATCAGCGCCCCGCCCAGCCCCCGGCCGCGGTGACCGGCGCGGACCGCGACCGAGGCCAGCAGCGGGATCCCGGGTACGGACTCGTACCAGGCCGCACAGGCCACCAGTTGCCCGCCGGGACCGCGCAAGCCGTACCAGCGGCGGACCCGCGCATCACCTGGCTTGGCGCTGTGCCGGGGGCTGGTGGCATCCAGCAGGGCCTGGACCTCGGATCGCGTTCCGGCATCCCCGGCGTCCAGCCAATCACCGGCCAGCCCGGCGCGGGTCACCGATTGGGCCGCCCGCTGGCCGAACTCGGCCGACGGCCGCCGATCGGTCCACATCCAGTCCCACCCGATCCCCTCGATCGGGCCGCCGGGATCAGCTGGCTGCAGCCACGACCGCAGCTCCCGATACACCGGGACGGCCAGCTGCCGGGGCACCGTCAGCCCGCCCGGTCTCAGCTCAGGCGCTGCCTCGGTCACCATCGCCGCCAGTTCTGACGCCACCGCGCCGAGCGGCTGAGAACCAGCGGAATGCCGCCGGATGAACGTCAGGGACGAGGGAAAGGATGAGCGGCGCCGGCGCGCGATCGCCACCAGCGTTCCGGACGGCGACAGCCAGATCGATGACGGCGAGGACGGCTGCACCCCCCAGGCCAGGTACGGCTCGGCGCGCTGCAGCGCCTGCCAGTCCGCCGCGCCGATGAGCTCCAGCCTCACGCCTGAGCGGCCGAACCCGGCGAACCGGTGGCGGTCGCGGACAACGGAGTGGCCACCTCCTCCAGCCCGCGCTGCTCGGCGTCCACCCCGATCGCCCACTCGACCACTCCGGCGGCGATCATCAGCGCTGCCCCCAGGTAGTAGCCGAAGGCGACCGGGCCCTCGTGCTTGGTGTCGATCAGCTTGCCGAACAGCAGCGGGCCGATGATTCCGCCCAGCCCGGTGCCGATCGCGTAGAACACGGCGATCGCCATCGCGCGAGTCTCCATCGGAAAGATCTCGCTGACCGTGAGATAGGCCGAGCTGGCTCCGGCCGAGGCCAGGAAGAACACCAGGCACCAGGCGATGGTCAGGGTCCAGGCGTTGAAGGCCCCGTTCTGGAACAGCACCCCGGTGCCGATCAGCAGCATCCCGCTGCCGGCGTAGCTGATGGTGATCATCGTGCGGCGCCCGATGGTGTCGAAGAGGTGGCCGAGCAGCAGCGGGCCCAGGAAGTTGCCCAGGGCCAGCGGAATGATGTACAGGCCGGCCTTGCCGGAACCGACCTTGAAGAACGTGGTCAGCACCAGGCCCTGGGTGAAGAACACGGCGTTGTAGAGGAAGGCCTGGCCGACGAACAGGCTCAGCCCGAGCACGGCCCGGCGCCGGAACGCTCCGAACAGGGTGCTGACCACCTCGCTGATCCCGACCGGTCCGCGCTCGTGGATCTCCAGCGCCTGGTCGTCGGGCACACGGTCGAGCTGGAGGTGGTCCTCCTGCTCGACCGTGTGCTCGACGTCCGACACGATCGTCTCGGCCTCGTCCTGGCGGCCATGGATGGTCAGCCAGCGCGGGCTCTCCGGGACGTTTCGGCGAACCAGCAGGATCACCAGGCCCAGGACGGCCCCAAGCCCGAAGCACAGCCGCCAGCCCACGTCGGCCGGCAGGATGTGGACGTCGAGCAGCACCAGGGTGAGCGCCGCTCCGGCCGCCGCACCCAGCCAGTACGAGCCGTTGATGATCAGATCGATCCGGCCGCGCAGATGCTTGGGCATCAGCTCGTCGATAGCGGAGTTGATCGCCGAATACTCACCGCCGATCCCGGCTCCGGTGAAGAACCGGCAGACGAAGAAGAAGATGGCAGTGGTGGAGAAGGCGGTCAGCACGGTCGCAGCCAGGTAAAGGCCGAGGGTGATCATGAAGAGCCGGCGCCGCCCGTAGCGCTCGGTCAGCTCACCGAAGAACAGGGCGCCGAGGCAGGCACCGGCCACGTAGATCGCCGCGGCGAGTCCGATGTCACTGGCGGAAAGGACCAGCCCGCTGTCCTTCTCGGTCAGCCGGTCGCCCAGCGCGCCGACGATGGTGACTTCGAGGCCGTCCAGGATCCAGACCGTGCCAAGGCCGATCAGAACCGTGATGTGCCATCTGGACCAGGGCAGCCGGTCCAGCCGGGCCGCGATCGAGCTTTGGACCGTACTCATGGTCATCACCTCAGGGCTGGACGTTAACCACGACGTCTTCCCCCGGCCAATCGAAGGCATCCGGCTGACTGCTGGATGGCCGCCGCCTGAACTCCTGAACAACGTGAACAAGTTCTGGCGCGATCAGCTTGAACAATGCCTGGCGCGCTTTGTATGGTCGACCCGACGGCCGGGCCTGAATCGAGTCAGACCGCCGGCTGGCAGCTCAATCATGAGGCGGCCGGACCATTGGACCAGGGCGCAGCTGATATGCGCCTCGCACTGCGGAGGAACACGATGGCCGAACTGTCCCGGCTCCCGATGCCGATCGCCGACGTCTGGGATTGGCAGGTCGACGGCGCCTGCCGGACGGCCGATCCTCAGCTCTTCTTCCATCCCGAGGGTGAGCGCGGCCCGGCCCGGCGCAATCGCGATGCTTCTGCGCTCGCCGTCTGCGCCGGCTGTCCGGTGATCGAGCAGTGCCGCCAGCACGGCTTGTCGGTCCGGGAGCCGTACGGCGTCTGGGGTGGCCTGACCGAGGACGACCGCGAGGCGGTCTATCTGGTGCAGCGCCGCCAGGCCCGGATGCGCCTGGCGATCTGAGCGCGCCGCGCCGGGCGCGACAGCTCGGCGCCGTCCTTCAGCTGCCAGGCTGGGACTGACCCGCCGTCTCGCCGGCCACGAATTCCCAGTGCCACGGCTCATAGGGACCCGGACCGCCGATGCGAGCCCAGTCCGGATTGTCCCAGCCGTAAGCCGGAGCGTTCTCCCGCAGCCACTGGAACTGGGAGCCCGCGCCTTTCTGCACCCCGCCGCACAGGTCCACGGCCAGCGCCCAGCCGTGCTCGCTGGTGCCGGGGATGGCGGCCAGTCCGGGCTTGATGGCCTTCAGCCGGTACTGCTCGGACAGCGTCCGGTAGGAGTCGGTCAGGCAGATGTTCGCGCCGAAGGTCTGCTTGTAGGCCACGTTCATCTTGGCCAGCGCGACCGCCGCGTCCGCCCGCAGCCGGTGCTTGGGATCCCACAGCGTGCACAGGCTGGTAACCGGAAGCTGGCCGTTGCCGGCATCGGTGGCCTTGGGTACCCCGTCGCAGCCGGGCAGCACCGAGCGCTCGCCGGCCCGGGACGCGCGGGTGACCAGCATCGTGCGCGGTGCCGCGATCAGCGCCGGAGTCGAAACGGTGGCGATACCGGAGTTCGGCATCACGCTGGACACCACCACAGTGCCGCCGGCCCCGGGCAGCGCCGGGAAGGCGGCGGACACCAGTGCCGGAGCGGCCTGGATGGTGTTGGGCACCGCCTTGGGCGCGGGACTGGCCATCGCCCCGCTCATCGGGGCGGCGATGGTGGCGATTCCGAGCACCCCGGCGATCCCGACCTGAGGAG
>CALMAR010000337.1 GCA_937859855.1 uncultured Kineosporia sp. | reverse complement strand
GCGGTGTTCGGTCTGCCGCCGGACGCCGTGCACGTGATCGATCCGTACATCGGGGGCGCCTTCGGGTCGGGTCTGCGCTCCTGGCCGCACGTGGTGCTCGCGGCGATGGCCGCGCGCCGCCTCGGCCGGCCCGTGCGGCTGGAGCTGACCCGGCGGCAACTGTTCACCGGTATCGGCTTCCGGCCGCACACCGAGCAGCACGTGGTGCTCGGGGCGGACCGGGAGGGCCGACTGCTGGCGCACGTGCACGAGGCGGTCGGGCAGACCTCGACGTACGAGGAGTTCGCGGAGGCGACCCTCGACGCCGCCCTCTCGACGTACCCGGTCCCGAATCGGCGCGCCACGTACCGGCTGGTGCGGATGCATACGAACACGCCGTCACCGATGCGCGGTCCGGGGCATGCGACCGGCCTACTGGCTCAGGAGACGGCGATGGACGAGCTGGCCGTCGCGCTCGGGATGGACCCGATCGAGCTGCGGCTGAGGAACTTCGCCGAGACGAATCCCTCCTCCGGCCGGCCCTGGTCGAGCAACCGGCTGCGGGAGTGCTATCGCGAGGGCGCCGCCCGGTTCGGCTGGGCGGACCGGGCCCGGCGGCCGCGGTCGACCGTGGTCGATGGGCGCCTTGCCGGGGTCGGCATGGCCACGGCGATGAACCTCTCACCCCGGTACCCGACCCAGGCGGCCGTGGAGGTGCGCCCCGACGGGCGGGCCGTCGTGCGTTGCGCCTCGAGCGACATGGGTGCCGGCACCTACACCATGGCGGCGCAGGTCGCGGCCGACGCCCTGGGCCTGCCGATCGGGCAGGTCACGGTCGAGCTCGGCGACTCCGGCTACCCGAAGGCGATGGAGCACGGCGGCTCGACGACCATGGCGAGCGTCGGTACCGCCGTTCAGGCTGCATGCCGGAACCTGCGCGAGCGGCTGTCGGAGACCGCCCGGCTTCACGGCGTCGACGCTGACGACGACCCCTCGACCGTGCTCGCCGCGGCCGGTCTCGACCGGCTGACAGCCGAGGCCGCCGTGGAGCCGGGTGACGAGGCGACCTCGCACGCGGCGTACTCCTTCGGAGCCGTGTTCGCGGAGGTGCGGATCGACGTCGACACCTTCGAGATCCGCGTCCCGCGCGTCCTCGGCGTCTACGACGTGGGCCGGGTGGTGAGCCCCGCCATGGTGCGCAGCCAGGGCATCGGCGGCATGGTCGGCGGTCTGGGGATGGCACTGCTGGAGGACACCGAGTGGGATGCGACCCTCGGCCGGGTCGCCAACGCATCGCTCGCCGAATATCTGACGCCGGTCAGCGCCGACGTGATCGACCTGGAGCCGGTGTTCCTCGACGAGCCCGACCCGGTCGCAAACCCCATGCGCACCAAGGGCGTGGCGGAGCTCGCCCTGTGCGGCGTCGCGCCGGCCATCGGCAACGCGGTCTTCGCCGCCACGGGGATCCGGATCCGCGAGTTCCCGATCACGCTGGACAAGCTGCTGCTCGCCGAACACACCGCCTGACAGACATCCGACTGCCCCGAACGGAGCCCTGCCGATGCGACTGCCGTACCTGCCGAAAGAGGACGTCGACGCCGACCGTCGACCGCTGTACGACGCCTTCGTCGACAACGTGACCGACAACTTCCCTGACATCAGGACGCAGCGTCCGGACGGTGCGCTGGTGGGCCCGTGGGGCGTCTGGATGCAGGTACCGGGAGTGGGACAGCCGTTCCTCGACCTGATCCGGAACATCCGGAACATCCCGGGGCTCGGCGAGCGGGCGAAGCAGGTCGTCATCCTCACCGTCGCCGGGCGCCACGACGCGGCCTACGAGATCTACGCGCACTCGCACGTCGCGCGCCGCGCGGGTCTTGCGGAGGATCGGATCGCCGCGCTGTTGGCCGGCGAGCGACCAGAGGGTCTGACGAGCGACGAGGCGGTCGCACGGGACATCGCGATCGCCCTGCTCGGCGGCGGTGTGCTGCCACGGCCGCTGTACGACCGTGGGCTCACCGAGTTCGGCCAGGACGGGCTGAACGCGGTGATCTTCACAGTGGCGCAGTACTCGTTCGTCGCGATGATGCTCAACGCCTACGACGTGCCGGACGAGACGGACTCCGAGGAGGGCGCGTGAGCACCGACCGAGCCGTCGACGCGACCCCGTTCTGGGAACAGCGGCCGCCACGCACCTCACGCCGCGGCGACTTCTGGATCCCGGGGGAACGGGTCGCCCGTGAGGGCAAGACCTACCAACGCGGACCGATGTTCGTGGCATGGGAGGCACCGGCGGAGGCGACCGGGCGACCGCCTGTGGTGCTCGTGCACGGTGGCACGCTGCAGGGGACGCAGTGGAGCGACACCCCGGACGGGCGGCCCGGCTGGGCGCAGCGGCTGGTGGAGGCCGGCTACCCGGTGTTCGTCGTCGACCGGGCGGCGCAGGGCCGCAGCCCGTTCCATCCGGACGTGGTCGGGCCGATGGGCGGACCGTTTCCCTACGAGGAGGCGCGCACCGTCTACTTCCCACCCGAGATCGCCGACGCCCACACGCAGTGGCCGTTCGCGGACGACGACCACGAGGCCTTCGACGCATTCGTCGCGCCGTTCAACGCGCTGCCTGCGGATCTCGCCGCGAGTCAGGAGATGGACGCGGACCGCCTCGCCAGCCTGCTGGACCGGATCGGCCCGGCGGTGCTGCTGACGCACTCCGCTTCCGGCCCGGACGGCTGGCTGACCGCCGACCGGCGTCCCGGCCTCGTCCTGGCGATTGTCGCGGTCGAACCGATGGGGCCGCCGTTCGCCGAGATCCCGCACATCGGCACGCTGTCATGGGGAATCACCGCGGCGCCGATCAGGTACGACCCGCCGCTCGGCAGCCCGGAAGAGGTGCGCGCCGCGGACCCGGGGACCTTGCGCATACCGGCCCTGGCGGACCTGCCGGTGGCGGTGGTGACGACCGGCGCGTCACCGTTCCGGCGCGTCGGGGCGCCGATCGTCGAGGCGCTGATGGCCGCGGGAGCGAAGGCCGAGCAGCTCGCGCTGCCCGACGCAGGAGTGAACGGCAACGGCCACGGCGTCATGTTCGAGCGCAACTCCGACGAGGCCCTCGCTCCGATCCTGGGCTGGCTCGGCGCTCACGTCTGAGAAGTGAACGCCAAGAAGGGATTGACACGTGAAGATTGCGGACAGGACGGTGCCGAGGCTGGGTTTCGGCACCATGCGGCTGACCGGGCAGGGGATTTGGGGCGAGCCCGACGATCGCGACGAGTGTGTCGCCACGCTCCGCCGCGCTCTGGAGCTCGGTGTGCGCTTCGTGGACACGGCCGACTCCTACGGCCCGTACGTCGCGGAGGACATCATCCGCGAGGCTCTGCATCCGTATCCGGACGATCTCGTCATCGCCACGAAGGCCGGCTTGACCCGCAACGGTCCCGATGTGGTCGACACGGCCGACGGTCTGAAGCGGCTGGGCCCTAAGGCCTGGCCGCCGCTCGGGCGTCCCGAGTACTTGCGGCAGGCGGCTCTCATGTCCCTGCGGCGGCTCGGGGTGGACCGCCTGGATCTGCTCCAACTGCATCGGATCGACCCGCAGGTGCCCCTCGCCGATCAGGTCGGCGAGCTGAAAGCGCTGAAGGACGAGGGCAAGGTCGCTGCGATCGGGCTGTCGCAGGTCACGGAGGAGCAGCTGGCCGAGGCGCGCCAGATCACCGACATAGCTTCGGTCCAGAGCCGTTACAACGTGTCCGACCGCGAGGCTCAGCCCATTCTCGATATCTGTGAGCGCGACGGTCTGGCCTTCATACCGTGGGCGCCGATGGCGCAGGGCGGCTTGTCCGACCCCGATTCACCGTGGAGAAGGGTGGCCGAGCAGCACGGCGCAAGCGTCCAGCAGATCGCCCTTGCGTGGCTGCTGGCCATCTCACCCGCGATGCTGCCGATCCCGGGCACGTCACGCCGTGACCACCTGGAGGACAACATGGCAGCAGCCGAGCTGAAGCTCACCGGCGACGACCTGGACCTGTTGAACTCGGCGGCCACTGGCTGAGTCGGCTCTCTGGAAAGAGGGTGCACGAGCAGACCATGAACTGACTGCCTGCTGGTTCAAGGCAGCTCACGATGGAGTGGAACGTGGCGCCGGAGCGACGTCGGTGACCGTGGAAGGACCCAGGCTCTCCGGCAGGATCGGTTCGGTTGCCTGCTGCCATATGGGCGACCCACCGTTCCGGCAGGATACTGAGGTGAGCGACGCCGAGCCGCCGGATCGACTCAGCATCCGACGGTTGCTGGCGCTGACGGCGTCCGCCTTCCTGGTGCTGGCTGCTGAGCCGCTCTATCTGCTGGTGGACACGGCGGTGGTCGGGCACCTGGGTGCGCGGGCGCTGGGTGCCCTGGGCATCGGGACGACGCTGATGGCCCTGCTGGCGATCGTGGGGACCTTTGTCGAGTACGGCACGACGTCGCGGGCCGCACGGTGGTACGGACAGGGACGACGGGACCGTGCAGTCGACGAGGGCTTGCAGGCCTCGTACCTGGCGCTGGGCATCGGCCTGGTCGTCGTGGCGGTGGGACAAGTGTTCGCCGGACCGCTGGCGCGGCTGATGACCGGCTCGTCCTCGACCCTGTCCGGACCGGCGGAGACATGGTTCCGAGTGGCACTGTGCGGGATGCCGATGGTGCTGCTGGTGCTGGCCGGCAACGGCTGGATGCGTGGGGTTCAGGAGACCCGAGCTCCGGTGCAGATCGTGCTGGCGGCCAATGGACTGTCGGCAGCCGCTGCACCCGTACTGGTTTACGTCTGCCGTCTGGGCCTGGTCGGCTCGGCGTGGGCCAACCTCGGCGCTCAGGTGGTCGCGGCCTCTCTGTTCGTGCGCGCGCTGCAGCGCGAGGTGTCGTCGCCGGCGCCCGACCGGTTGGTGATGCGGGCTCAACTGGTGCTGGGCCGCGACCTGATCGCGCGCTCGGCCGCGTTCCAAGCGGCGTTCCTGGTCGCGGCGAGCGTCGCTGCCCGGATGGGTGACGCTCAGATCGCCGCCCATCAGATCGGAATGCAGTTGTGGGAGTTCACCGCCCTGCTCCTTGATTCGTTCGCGATCGCGGCGCAGTCACTGGTCGGGGCCGCCTTGGGTGCCGGCGATCCACGCGAGGCCCGATACCTGGCCATCCAGGTGTCGCGGTGGAGCGCAGGCGCAGGGCTCGGCTTCGGCGCCGTGTACGCCGCGGGCTGGCTGCTGCTTCCGCAGATCTTCAGCTCCTCGCCTTCGGTCTGGCACCAGGCACACATCCTGTGGCCGTGGTTCGTCGGCATGCTTCCCGCCGCCGGCGTCGTCTTCGGACTCGACGGCGTGCTGATCGGTGCGGGGGACGTCGCGTTCCTGCGCTCGATCACGATCGTGGCCGCGCTGGGTGGCTTCATCCCGTTGACTCTGGCCGCTGCGCACTTCGACTGGGGCATCGGTGGCGTATGGGCCGGGCTGACAGCGTTCATCGTGGTGCGACTGGTCGGTATGGTGCTCCGCGCCCGCACGGACCGATGGATGGTGCTGGGCTCGGGCTCCTGACCGAGGCCGGCTTCGGAGACATGGACTCCCCTGCGTGCCACATCTGCGCCCTATCCATCCACCGCGGACCACGACATTCTGCGGGATCAGTCTTGTGTGTTCCGATCGCGCTCGCTCATGCGGCGGGCTGCCCGGGAGTCGGCAACAGCAGGATCTTGCCATGTGGTTCGCCGGAGAGGCTGAGGTGGACGGCGTCGCGCCACTCCTCGAGCGGGTAGGACTTTGCGATCGGAAGCTGGAACGCTCCTTCGGCAGTGAGGTTCGCGTACTCCGGCAGCAGGACCGTCAGCGGTGTGAGGTCGGGCCGCAGCTCGTCGATGTTGACGCGAGCGCCGAGTGTCCGTGCCTCGTCGTGATTGCTGATCGTCATCACGCGGCGCGGATCACCACCAGCCAGGCCGATGAGGTCGGGCAGTGTCCCTGGACTGGGGCGCGGCGTGTCGAGCACGAGGTCGACGTCCTCACCTCCCGTGAGGGCACGCACGCGGTCGGGCATCCCATCGCCGTAAGTGGTGACGCGGGCGCCGAAACCCTCGAGGTCCGCGGCGAACGTGGGGCCCGCAGTGGCGATCACGCGCGCCCCGCGTCGCAGTGCGATCTGCACGGCCGCATATCCGACCATGCCGCCGGCACCGTGAACGAGGAGCGTGGCGCCTGGCTGGAGATCCATGCTCTCGAGCGTCCATGCGGCCGTCTGCACGACCATCGGCAGGGTGGCCGCCGCTACCGGGTCAAGTCCGGCGGGCACGCGGAACCAGTTGTTCAGGATGGCGACATCGGCCGCACCGGCACTGGGCTGCCCAACGAAGTCGGTCGTACCGAAGACGACATCGCCGACCCCGACTGTTTCGCGACCATCGCCGGTCCCCTGGTCGACGTTCTGACCGAGCGCGTCGACGATGCCGGCGACGTCGAAGCCGATCCCGCGGGGCAGCGTCCCCGCCATGAACCCGCGACAGAGCTCCCAATCCGCAGGGTTCAGTCCCACCGCAAGGACTCGCACCCGCACGTTGCCGCTTGGCGGGTCCGGGATCTCTATGTGCTCCTCGCCGAGGACGTCGAGGGGCTCGCCGAGCTCCCGGAAGCGGATGACCCGGGACGAAACGGCAGCCATGCTGTCTCCTTCTTCCGTAGTGACAGTGACTGACGCTATCATGGAAGCGACAGTTCATGACGTTAACTAGCATGTGGACATGCCACGAAGCGGGGCCGAAGCGCGCGTGCGACTGCGGGAGGCGGCGCTGCAGCTCTACGCCGAGCGGGGCTACGACGCCACGACCACCGGAGCGATCGCCGCCCAAGCAGGAGTGACCGAACGGACCTATTTCCGGCACTTCGCCGACAAGCGTGAGGTGCTCTTCGACGGCGAGACGGAGCTGCGCGACGTCATGACCACCGCGATCGCATCAGCGCAGGGAGATCTCTCGCCGCTGTCGCTCGTCCTGCGCGCCTACACCGCGGCGATACCCCTCTTCGTCGCAGGCCGTCCCATAGCCGAACGGCGAGCTCGGATCATCGCGACGTCCCCCGCGCTGCAGGAAAGAGCCAACACCAAATCGGCTGTGCTGACACATGCACTGATCGACGCACTCCGGGCACGCGAGATTCCCGAGCCCACCGCACGACTGGCCGCACGAGCGGGCGCCGCCATCTTCGAACGCGGAAGCCAGGCATGGAACGGCACATCAGCCGCGGACCTCGCGGCACTCATCTCCCACGCTGCGGACGAGCTGCGCGCCCTCATCTGATGGCCGTCCAGCCGCAATGCAGGCCATCTGGTAACGCTTGTCGTCCCAGACCTTCGGCTGCCGGTGGCCTTCACCCAGGCCGAGATCCCGTTGCAGCCGCCGCCCTCGTAGTGGGAGTCGCTGCCTGGGCTCGATGCCGTTCCCACTCATCGACGGCAGTGCCCGTTCGTCGTCACAGTTGGGACGCACAGCCGAAGCGGTCACGGACGCGCGCTACGCCGCCGAGTGCCACCTGCCGCCGAGTCAGGGAGAGTGACTGCGTGACAGCACAGTGGCAGGTGCAGCCCCTGGATGACCGGCCTCTGCAACGCGGTGTCCGGCTCACCTTCGGTCTGGTCATCTACGGCATCGCCCTGGCATTGCTGGTCCGTGCGAAGCTCGGGGTCGATCCGTGGACGGTCCTCGCCCAAGGCTTGTCAAGCTTGACTGGCATCAGCCTGGGGTTGATGACGATCTTGATCTCTGTGGGCCTGCTGGCGCTGTGGGTGCCGCTGCGGCAGCGCCCCGGCGTCGGCACCCTGGCCAACGCCGTGGTCGTGGGATTGGTCCTCGACGCCACCTTGGCCGCGGTACCGGACGTTCATGCGCTGGCGGCGCGATACGCCTTCCTGGCGATCGCAGTCCTCGGCGTCGCGATTGCGACGGGGTTCTACATCGGCGCCGGCTGGGGACCCGGCGCACGTGACGGTCTGATGACGGGGCTCGCCGCCCGCGGGATCCCCATCCTGGTCGCTCGAAGCGCGATCGAGCTGAGCGTGCTCGGCATCGGATGGCTGCTCGGCGGCGATGTCGGCATCGGAACCGTGATCTTCGCCGTATCCATCGGCCCTCTCGTGGCCCGCACACTGCCGCGGCTCGTCATGCCCGGAGACCCAGTTCCCGCCCGCGCACGGCCGACCTCACAAGCGGGCAACGACCAGTCACCATCGAAGCCCGACGAGACCTCTTGAACGACCAGAACCGGACGGCCGCGGTGCACGCTGCCCGCGGCAGATCCGCGTGCCGCAGTGCCCGCTGTCTGCCGCATGTCCGGATGTGCCGGGGCCGGCCGCTCTGCAGCTATCCAGGATTGGTCAGTAAGTCGGCGACTGTCGTCAGGCGGAGTGGCTCGAAGTCCTCCTCGATCGAGGAAGCCATTCCCTCTCCTGCAGATGCGTTGTCCGGCGAGCATTCTCGCCAGGTCTTCTCGTCCGGCCATTGGGCGTAAGCGACCCACGTGCCGTCCGAAGAGGCGTGCAGACGCGATCCGAAACTCCCACATTGATCGCGGATGCTTCGGGTCATCGCAGACCAGGCCTCGACGAACCGTTCCTCGCGCCCTGTGCGCAGCTTCCAGCGGTAGATCACAACGAACATGGCAGCACCGTACGCCGCGGCGGCCCGGGGCATCGAAGCATGCACATCGCCTGTGATCGCCGTCCTCCTCGCGTTCCCGAGCTTCGGCACGAGCACCGACCATGTCCCGGCAGCCGCCCAGCCGGCGTCCCCGCACGCCCCCAGGGCCGTGCAGCATCCGACCCGGACAGTTGAACTCCGGGTCAGCCAGTAGACGCTGGGACAGCCGGCCGCATCGGCCGCCGTGTAGACGGCATCAGCAGCGGCGGCGTCCGGACGCCGGCTGCTCGCCGAACGCTGTCAGCAGTCCACGCGGATGTGGAGCCTGGGATCACAGCCCAGCCGTGCCCGTCATCAGAGCCCATACCAACCACAACAGCGCCAGCACCAGAGCAAGTCCGACCAGAGTCAGCACCGCCCGTGCGCGCGACCGCTTCGTATACCGGTGAGCGCGCAGGCTTGCCCGCACGGCACCGATGGCCGCCCCCAGCGGGACCAGCACAGTCAGGAACGTCACCAGCGGATCTGTGGCCTCGTAGAACCCGTCCCCGGCAACCGTCATCGGCACGATGGCGATCCCGACAGCCAGGGCAGCACCGATCAGCGCACCCATGCCTGCGGCACGCCCGGCACCTGGTGTCGAGCTGCCCACTGGGGGCGGGTGCTCGTGACTCACCTCGGCCATTCTGCTCCGCTCAGCGGGCACAAGGCAGTGGCTGGGCCGCTTCAAGCGGCACCGGAGCCTCGCACGCGGTCCACGCTCCGCGGCGGATCCGCATGCACCCGGAACTCGACGGGCATTCACGCCGGGTCCGGTCGAGCCTCCCACGCTCCCTCCCGAGGATCTTCCCGAGGCAGCCCGAGGCAGTGCCAGCGACAGCGGGGTTCGTCACAGCGTCTGGGAGCACACCAGCAAGAGGACGGGCACGAGCACGAGCCCGCGCAGCATGAACGTGCACCACGGCACCATGACCCCCGCAGCGCGGCACCTGTCGGCCCACAGCAGGGTGGCCAGCGAAGCCCAGGGGAGTACCAGTGGGGCGACGTTCACCCCGAGGAGCAGGCTCATGAGGCCACGGTCGGGGACCACCCGCTCCAGCGCGAGAAAAGCAGGCAGGTTGTTGATGAGGTTGCTCGTCACCGCCCCTGACGCGGCGATGCGCAGCGAGCTGGCGCCGTCGCCGGTGACGGCGCGCAGGACCGTGTCAAGGCCGTGCGGTCCTGCGGCCTGCACGACCAGGAACAAGCCCGCGACCAGCGGAACCAGCCGCCACGGCACCAGGCTCGGTCGCAGCAGTCTTGGCCGGCGCACCGCGGACAGCACTCCGAGCAGCAGCGCCAGGACGGCGGTCGTCGGCGCGACCGCCGCGCCGGCGACCAGCGCAACCGCTAGCGCCACGAGCGCCGCGACGGCCCCGCGGAACAGAACCGGGTCCTGAGGGCCCTTCGGGTCAGGGATTTTGTAATGGCCGCGCAGCAGGCGAAGGTCGAAGCCCACCGACAGGGTCACGGTCACCAGCACGGCGGCCAGAGCCGGCACGGCCAGTTCGCGCGCGTAAGCCGGGGTCGACAGGTGCAACCGGCTCACGGCCAGCAGATTGGTCAGGTTCGACACAGGCAGTAGCAAGCTCGCCGTGTTGGCCAGCCACACCGTGACGAACGCGAACGGCAGAGGCGGCAGCGACAGGCGGGCCGCCAGCGCGAGCACCACGGGCGTCAGCAGCACCGCCGTGGTGTCAAGGCTCAGCAACACCGTGGTCACGGTGGCTAGCAGCACCACCAAGACGAAAAGGACAGGCACGCGGCCGCGCGCCATCCGCGCCGCGCGTATCGCCGCCGCATCGAAGACCCCAGCCGAGTCGGCGATTCCCGCGAGAGCCGTGACCGCCAGCAGGAAGACCATGACCGGTGCCAGGCGGTGCAGCGCGAGGCCGAGGCCGTTCCACGAGAGCGCACCCGTGCCCACGACGGCGGTGCCGGCTAGACCGGACACGAGCCATGCGGGCCCCCGCAGCCGGGTCCAGGACACGACTCAGTTCTAGCAATACAGGGCCTCCCGGGAGGTGAAGATCGGCCGTCGACTCGTGTGATACATGCCGAACCGGGCGTGCTGGTGCGGTCACGTCGATGCCGGACCCGCGGGATGGCGGCGGAGCCGTCGCGGGGATGTCTGCACGAGTCGCGGTTCGTGTCGACTGCGGCCAAGTCTTCGAAGACGCCAGACCGTCGCGACTTTGAGTTGCAGAGTGAGCAGGCGGTCGGATGCACCGCTTCCGCCGTCGCAGCGGGGCCGCCGCACCGTCCGGGGGGCTCTCTGCATGAGGCCGCCGTCACGGGGACAGTGAGGATTCAAAGAACTGGTGAAAGCCCGGGCGCGTCGAGACGATCGAGGTCGTCGAGCTTGGCGTACCAGCGGGTCCAGCAGAAAGCCGAGAGTTCCTCCAGCGCTGCACCGGTCAGCGGTCGGGCGACGACAGGAGCCGGGGGGCGAAGTCCAGCCCGCATCTCCATGACGTCGGCAAGGCAGCCGATCAGGTCCACGCGGTTGACCATGGCCACGTCAAGGACGTCGCCGAAGGCGTTGACCTCGATCACCACCGGGCCATTCGCCGAAGCCATCACGTCGACGGTTCCGAAGTCCAGCCCCAGAGCGGCGGCCGCGGCTGTCGCCACCTGCTCCTCCTCTGCGCTCGTCTGAGCCGCGACAGGTCTGGCGCCCAGGCTCATGTTCGAACGCCACTCGCCTGTACGGGCGAGACGGTCCATCGAAGCTTGGACGGCGCCCCCGACCACGACGATGCGCCGGTCGCGTCCGAGGGACACATCGACGACCTCCTGGACGACGAGCGAGCTGCGCACCGACGGGTCCAGGCCCAGCGACGTGCGGATTCCGGCCACCGCGTCACCGACGTCCTCCTGAGCCCGTAGCATCACGACCTGAACGCCTTCGCTGCCATCAGCCGCCTTCAACACCACGGGCCAGCCCATACGATGCGCTACCTGCACGACGGCGTCTGCCGTGCAGACGTTCACCGTACGCGGAACGGGCAGGCCGGCAGCGGCCATTACCGACGCAGCGGCGAACTTGTCGGCTGCGAGAAGGACTGCAGCGGAGGGGTTGACGACCGGGAGGCCGGAACGCTCCATGACCCCTGCTGCCCGTGTGGCTGCGATCTGATCGGTGGACACGGAGAGCAGGACGACGGTCGGAGGCCTGGTCCTCATGCCCACCACAGTCTCGTGACCCCCGTCGAGCGCAGTGCCGAGCAATCGAGGGTCGACCACGTCGACGTCGTGACCGCGGCTCAGCAGTTCCGTCCGGAGCCGGACCACCATCGCGTGATCTGCATAGCCGATGATGGCCATTCGTGCGGCGGTGCTCCGGTTGAGGTCGTCGGCGGCAGCGGTCATGAACGTGCACCGTACCGTCGAACCACCTCAGCCAAGCCCACAGAGCAATGGAGGCATGAGCAGGCGAGAACCCTTGGCCGTCTCCTGGTCCGCCCTCGACGACGGGCGCTGATCGTCGGCGTGGATCGAGATGCAGTCGTCGGAAATGTCGATCGCCGAGCAATGGTGCGGGCAGGGTGCACCGGTCGCGCTGACCGGCGCTGGCTGTGCCCGTCCGAGTTCTGGGTGTGCGTTCATGAAGCAACCGTGGTGAGGTCATTGCAGGTAGCTGACTCCGCCCAGAACCGGCGGCGTCCATCCGGCAGGCCTGCTTCCCTCGGGCGCGTCCGATCGCACGTGGAGCCGTGCGGCACCCGCGTTCGCCGAGTCTCGCCCGGTCGGAGCCGATGGCTCGTGCCAGCGGATCTCCCTGCGATACGGGCGATACCGGAAGCGCTCGACCGGACCAGCGGTCCTGGCCGGGCGGGCGTCGTGTCCAACCAAGAGAGTTCGGAAGAAGGTACGCCATCCAACAGCACTGAGCCGCCCAGCTGATGGAGTGGTGCCGGACGGTGGTGCGCAGTCCTCCGGCGGTGCTTCGACGGGTTTCACGGCTTACACATGCGCGACACATTGCCTGATTCCCCGAAGGTGCGGCGAGTAGTCCTGAGGCTGACTCATCGGCCGCCCGCACTCCCGCCAAGCCTTCGAGTGCGGGTCTGGAAACAGGAGAAGAACCTGCACGGCAACACTTACCAAGCAATCGAGGAAGGGCTCCTCGATGTTCGACTCGGAATCGGAAAGTAGTTCATCATGATCAGCAGCATCATCACCGCCATCGTCGTAGGTGCCATCATCGGTGCACTGGCGCGTTTGATCCTTCCCGGCAAGCAGAACATCAGCATCGTGCTGACCATCGTCGTCGGGATCGTCGCCGCCATCATCGGCACCTTCATCGCCTCCGCTCTCGGCGTCGACGACACCAAGGGGATCGACTGGATCGAACTGGTCATTCAGGTCGCCCTCGCCGCAGTCGGCGTCTCGGTGGTGGCCGGCAGCTCTCTGCGTTCCAACCGATGACGCCCTTTCGCCGCCCTACCTTCATGATCAGTTTTCGAGTGTCTGAGGAGATGCTGTGAGTACACGCAACACCGTCATCCGTTCCATGCACGACGTCGGAGCAGCAGTGTGGTTGGGCGGCGCGCTGATGGGCGCCGTCGGCCTGAACGGTGCCGCTTCCGACGTCCGGGACCGCACCGAACGCGCCAAGATCGCAGCTGACGGCTGGGCGCGCTGGTCACCGGTGAACGCCGGTGCGATCGGAGCCCATCTCATCGGTGGACTGGGGCTCGTACTGGCCAACCGGGGCCGCGTGCGGGCTCAGAGCGGTGTCACGGCCAACACCACGATCAAGACGATCGTCACCGCGGCTGCCGTGGCCACCACCGCCTACAGCGGAGTCCTCGGGTCGCAGATCGCGAAGGCGGGCGACGTGTCGGCCGAAGCCGCGACCGAACCTGGTTTCGGAACCCCTGGTGATGTCGCGAGCGCGCAGAAGCGGCTGAAGACGTTGCAGTGGATCACCCCGGTCCTGACAGCTGTCATCGTGGTGCTGGGTGCACAGCAGGGCGAACAGCAGCGCGGGTCGCAGATCCTGGCCGGACTGACGAAGAAGGCCAACAAGAAGGGCTGACGCCGAAGGGCGGGCTGGGCCCAGCCGGATGGCCCAGCCCCGTCCCGAACGGATGTGGGCTGCGTTGTACGCCCCGTCGTGCTGGATGAGCAGCCGCGGAGCTCTGCGCGACCGCCGCCGGTTCGTCCGCCGGCACTGGCCGTGGTTCACTGCTCGTCGACCAGCGCAGAGGAGCATCAGTGAACCAGGAACCGCACGAGATCGATCCGCGGAACAACCCCGAATCACGCCTGGCCGAAGAATCAGCCAGCCAGACCGGGTCGCGTTCCGCCACAGGCGGTGCCATCTTCTCGGCGGGCCGCCCGGCGGACGCCGTACCCGGCCAGCCTGATCCGCAGGACGGAGACCCCGAGTCCGGCACCGGCGCAGGCAACCCCCTGGACGGCGTCACCATCGACCCGGCCGATGCCGAGCAGGCCGTGCCCGGCGACGACGGCCCGGAACATCCCGGCCGGCGCTGACCACGTCGCGCTCGCCGCGACCGGCACCGATCTGCGCCCACGAACTCGGGCGGCGACACGGCGCTGCGGCTGCAGGGCGACAGCGACTCGTTCGCCGGCTGACGAGCCTGGCGCTGTCGGCTATTTCCTGCCGGCGAGGTGTGGCGAGTCATGTCGTACTCCCCAGCCGCTGGAGAGGTGCATCGCCTGGGCACTTCCGTTGTGATACGTAGCAGCGTTACGGATGTAGTACTCCACCGGCACGGGGCCGGGATCGTCTTCTTCGGGATGCCAGCCACGCAAGCCCGCCGGAGTCTGGCCGACGTAAAACATCCAGGGCGCGGAGCAGCAGCCTCGCACTTCGATGCTGTTCCCGGCGAAGGGCCCGTCGCAGAGGTACATGGTGAAGCGGTCCAGTAACGGGCCGTGAACATGACGATCCATCTCAGGCTCCTTGCATCCGCTGCGCACCTTCGTGGTGGCGTGTTGACCGAATTCGCCGTCGCTCGGAACCAGTCGGAGGACGAGCCGGAAGTACTTGCCCGACAGCAACTTCTGTATCATTGGGAATCGAGCAATCACACCCCGTGAGGGCCCGCTACCCATCACGAGTCTCCACATGGTGGGATCCGCGCACTCGGCGTCGCCTCCATATCAAGGAGGTCGCCTCCATATCAAGGAGGAAGGGCGCCGGGGTCTGGGGCGAGGACGATGTGCAGGCGAAAGGTAGTCGCCGCCCTTCCAGGGTGCCATGGCGATGGCGGACTGCCTACCCCTGTGGCTGGATGCTCGACGGGGTCAGGGCGACACGAAGTCGTGGTGCGGCAGCGAGCCTCCTCCCCCTTCGGTGGAGCGTGGGAGGGATTCATGCGCCGGTACTGACCGTACGCGTGATCCGGCTGGTGGTCATGCCTTCGGTGCGCGGCGTCGGACGGCTGGTCGGCTGATCGGTGCCTCCGTACCGGTGGAGCAGGACTGAGCCCGTGTTGGGCAAATGTCATCGGCTGTTGACCGGGACGGCGTAGATGATCAGCGTGTCGGAGTAGTGCGCGGTTGCGGGGTTGAACCGGCCGGTGCAGGTGATCATCGCCAGTCGCGGGGCGGTGTCCTGCCTGAATACGGCGCTCGGGAGTGAGTGTGTGCGCGGATAGCTGCGCCGGGCCGCCACCCGGTAGCTGATGGACCGGGCGTCCGCGCCGGTCACGGTGACCGTGTCGCCGAGACGGAGGGTGCGCAGGCGCGCGAACACGCCGATTCCCTGGCGGGCCGAATCCACGTGCCCAACCAGGACCATCGTGCCCCGTGAGGAGCCGAGCGCGGCTCCACCGGGCCACCAGCCGACCTCGTCCACCTGCTCCGGTGGTTCCAACCGGCCCTGGGCATCGGTGCGTGCCGTGATGACGTGGGCACGCTGGTGGGGCAGGCGCAGCGACGTCGGCGGGACGGCGCGGGCGACCGGTTTCCTCGCGGTCGAGGTGGACCGCGAACCGCTGTGCACGAATCCTGCCGGCGCTGGGCTCTCCGACGCGGGACTGGCGGCGGCAGCCGGCGTCGTCAGGGGGACGACTCCGGCTGCCGCCGGCACGGCCGGAGCACTGGTGAGCCACAGCACTGCTGCCGTGCCCACCAGTGCCGCCCCAGCCGCCGCCAGGAGCCCCGGTGCGAGCCTGGGGACTGTCACCTGCTCATACCGGCATTGAGACCCGGCGGCGGCGGCGCATTACCGCCGCACTGCCGACGAATGCGAGCCCCAGCCCGGCCAACAGCAGGGGCAGCACACTGCCGCCGGTCGCGGCCTGGCCGCCCGTACCGGCGGACACCGAACTCGGCACGCTGATCCCCAGGTCGCCGGCGATGCTGCGCAGTTCGTCGATGTGCATCTGGACCACGGGGGTCGCTGTCCTGGCCGCCGCCAGGACGGCGGACACACCGCCGTTCGCAAGCTCTTTCTGGGTGATCGCTTTCGTCTGGAGGTGACCCGTGGTCTGGGCCCGCACCCAGGCGGCGTCGTACGCGGCACCCGAGTTCTGCTTGACCTTGGCCAGCGCCGCCCGCTGGCTGGCTGTCGGTTGGCCGGGTAGATCGACGCCTTGCTTGCCGGCCAGTTTCTTCACCGAAGCGTCGAGCTTGGTGTGATCGGTGACCAGCATCCGGCCCAGTTGCTTCACCGCACCGCGGGTGGCGTTGGCCTGGGCGTCCTTCCCGGCCGCTATCTCGGCGAGATTGGACTGATGGGCTGCCACCAGCCAGGTGTCGTCCTGCGAATTGGCCGACGCCGCAGCCGCGGGGACCACCAGGGCGGCCACCGCCGCCAGCAGGACGGCACCGGTGCGGGCCTTGAGCTTCTTCATGTCCATGGTTCCACCAAACTCAGAGAATCGGTTTTGACGATGTAAGGGCATTGCTACGCCAGGGCTTTCATGACCGCACTCCCACCCGGCACCTTGCAGTACCGCCGATCCCGTAGGCCGGTGACTCGCGACGACTGGTCACGGTGGCACAAGCTTTTTCGGCCTTGAAGGCACCTGCGAAGAAGTTCTCGTCTCGTCGTCCCGGGGCCATGGCGCGCCGGGAAAGCTGGAGCGCCAGCGACGCTCGTCGAACTTAAAGGGCTCCGTCTCGGTTACGAAGCTCCGAATGGCGGCGACGATGGCATCCGGATCCGTCTCATGCGGAAAGTGCCCCGCTTCCGGAAGCTCGAGAGCTCGGGAATTGTTGCGAAGATGGGCTATGACGGTGTGATGGTGCGGTGGGATCGTCCTGTCCCGGCGGCCCCAGATCAGGAGCAGCGGCAAGTCAACGACGGATTCCAACTGTCTTGTCGCACTGACACTCTGACCGTGCCAGTCGATCACCGACCGAGCAGTTCGGATGAAAGCCCGCCGCTGGCGCTCTTCACCCAGACGCCCGAGGCCGTTCAGCAGCGAATCGACGTCCGAACGGGGAGGAGCCCCCGGCATCATCGACCGGGCGGACAGAAGTGACTTGATCACGGGCCTGGGCAGACTGGCTAGACCTCGAATGATCACGTCTGCCCCCGGCACGGACGATGCCATGCGCAGGACGGGCGCGACCTCTGGTCCCAGTCCGCCACTGCTGATCAGGACGAGCCGTTGCACACGATCGAGGAACTGGTAGGCGAACTGCATAGCCACCCCGCCACCCAGACTGTGTCCGACGACGGTGGCGGTAGGAAGTTGCAGAAGCACCAGCAGGTCTCTCAGCGCAGCTGCGTGAGCCCCCAGGGAGTAGTCGCCCGCCGGCGCGTCTGACGCCCCGTGTCCCGGAAGATCTGGAGCGATCACTGTATTGGTGCGAGCGAGTGGGCCGACGACGCGGTTCCAGGTGTCGCGGGTGCCGCCCAGCCCGTGCACGAGGAGGATGACCGGCCCCTGGCCCGCTCGGGTGTAGGAGATGTTGCCGCTGGGAATGCCTGCGACACCTTGCGTGATTACTGGCGGATGCATCAGTCGCCCCAGAGATTGAAATGAGCGGTCGCCGGGGTCCGGGGCGAGGTCGAAGAACGAGACGGAGAGCCCTTCCCGGTATCCGGGACGGCGCTGATGATGGGGCACCGCCGGTCCAGGGCGGTACCGTCCGAGCCTGACGCTTGGACAAAACCAGTAGATGCTGCGCGGACCCAGGCCGCAACCGCTGTTGCGACGTGCTGATCGATTCGCGCCGAGGCCGGCCCGGGGCTGTAGCTCGCGCCTGTTTTCGTGCAGCCGTGCGGGTGAACGGTGTCGGCGCGGCCACCGCGTGGCGATAAACGCTCTCGGCCTGGGGCAGATCGACGGGCGTGACCGCCGAACCTCACGTAGATGTGGGCGCGAAGTGCCGACCCCGGGCACCACGCATGTCACCCACCAGGCATTCGGGAGTTCTGATGACAGACACCCAGCCACTGGCGCTCGTCACGGGAGCCTCCAGCGGGATCGGCTACGAACTGGCCAAGCAGTTCGCGCAGAACGGCTACGACGTCCTGATCTGCGCCGAGGACGCCGCGATCGAGATGGCCGCACAGTCGTTGTCCACGGCCACGAGCACGGTTCGGGCGATCCGGGCCGACCTGACCACCCTGGACGGCGTCGAGCAGGTGGTCGCCGAGGCATGGTCGGACGGCAGGCTGCAGGCGATCGCGCTGAACGCCGGGGTGGGCAACGCCGGCCCGTTCGTGCAGACACCGTTGGAGGACGACCTGCGGTTAATCGAGGTCAACATCATGTCCGCGGTCTACCTGGCCAAGCAGCTGCTGCCGAAACTGGTGCAGCAGGGGTCGGGGAAGGTGCTCTTCACCTCCTCGATCGCGGCAACCATGCCGGGGCCCTACTACGCGACGTACGCCGCGTCGAAGGCCTTCATCCAGTCCTTCGCCCAAGCACTGCGGTACGAGCTCAAGGACAGCGGGGTGACTGTCACCGCGCTGCAGCCCGGCCCGACCGACACCGAGTTCTTCGAGCGGGCCGGGATGGAAGACACCCCCGTCGGCCAGAGCAGCAAGGACGACCCGGCCGAAGTGGCCAAGCAGGGGTTCGAGGCCCTGATGGCGGGCAAGGACGCCGTCGTGGCCGGGTCGATGAAGAACAGGCTGCAGACCGCCGCAGCTACGGTGATGCCCGAAACCAGCCGAGCCGCCGCGCATGCCAAGCAGACCCAGCCGCAGGACTAGGTTCAGTGGTCAATGGGCGCGCAGGCGAGACGGCGGCTCCGTGGCACCCGACGTCTGCAGCGCCTCGTACGCAGCGCTCGGTCTCTGGCCGGATCGGTCAGCTGCCCTGTTCCAATCGCCGTCGCAGGCCCGCGGGCGGATTCAACAGACGTAAGCGCCAGCGCAACTGCGCGTCCTGCAAGAAGACGAGTCCTGCGCCGCTGATCTGATCAACCGAGGTGCAGTCCGCCACGACAGCGTGCAGGACGACCTCGTCGATCTCGCGCAGAGCCGCACGCAACCGGGGAGCCAGCGAATCGTCGATCGCACCCGACAGTCTGACGACGACCTGGGTCCCGACCCGGAGGACGTTGACCTGGTCCGTCATGTTCCACCAGTCCTTTTCCGGGTTGGACGCCGGGCAGAGGGCCAAGCCGTGATCACCGAGTGACGCGCGTCTGCCGAGCTAGGTGCGGAATCCGGTTGTCGACCGGGGTGCGGCAAGCCGCTCCGGCGACACGAGATCGATCGAGTGCAGGCCCGAGCCGATGACCGCCTGAGGTAGCCGAGGGGCACCACGGCGCCCATTCCGGCACAGGCGAGGGCGGTCTCAGCACAGGATGCGGACTGCCCCTGATCGACCAGCCCCACCGCGAGCGAACGAGCGGCTGGCATCAGGTGCCTCCTGGCTGGGTACGAGCAGGCGTCCTCGATCAGGTGAGCCGACCTGCTTTCCCGGAGACGTCGTCTGGCATCCACGCGAGCGGCGCCTTTCTCGAGTACCTCGCCGAGTGCCACCGCAACCCGCAGTTCGCCGGCAGCGGTGATCGGCACGGCGCTGTGCGCATCCATGACGACGCGGGTGACGTCGACGACCTTCCGGTCGGGGCGACGCCCGTCACCGTGCGGGCCGATGGTCGCGATCATGAGAACCCCGATGCCAGGTGGTGCGCCGGGCGCACCGTACCGCCGGGGTCCGGGGCAGTAACGTCAGAAAATCTCGCCGCACCCATTACACGCCCCACCCGGGACAACCGCACGACTTGTTCCCCCACCGGCACGAAGGGCAGCACGACGGGGCGGCCCCCCCTCGACGATCGAAATCACTGCCGTGGCGTCCGTCGAACCCTCCGGTCGAGCGAGAGCCCGGCGGTGTTCATTCGCTGCCTGCTCAGCACTTGACGTGGAGTCTTGACGTGGAGTGCGGCCAGGCCGAAGGCTGTCGATCAGGCCTGGCCACGCACAAGGAGGTGCATGTGAGCAAGGCAGATCAGGAACGGCCCGACCGATCGTCGTCCAGAGCAGGACGCACTGACCGGCTCACCGGGTCCGTCATCGTTGTTGCGCTGGTCTCCGCGATTTCGGGCCTGCTCTACGGTTACGACACCGGAATCATTTCCGGCGCGCTGCTGCAGATCGGTGACGAGTTCAAGATCGGTGACGGGTGGGAACAGGTCATCGCGGCCTCGATCCTGGTCGGTGCGGTGATCGGCGCCCTGTCCTGCAGTCGGCTCGCCGAGCGACGGGGCCGCCGCGGCACGCTGCTGCTGGTCGGCATCGTATTCATCGTCGGCGCGCTGGCCGCCTCACTGTCACCGAATCCGGTGACCCTGTCCCTGAGCCGACTGGTGCTGGGTTTCGCGGTCGGCGGCGCGACGCAGACGGCCCCCGTCTACGTCGCCGAACTGGCGCCGACGGCGTATCGGGGCCGGCTGGTGCTCTTCTTCCAGATCGCCATCGGCGTCGGGATCGTGATCGCCACCATCGTGGGGGCAGCCAAGATCATCGACTGGAGGGTGGCCATAGGAATGGCCGCCGTTCCCGCGGGAATCATGTTCCTGCTCATGCTCCGGCTGCCGGAGAGCCCGCGCTGGCTGGCCCGCGAGTCCGATGTCGACGGCGCCCGTGCGGCGCTCGAGCGGGTGCGTCCCCCCGACAGCGACGTTTCCACCGAACTGGAGGAGATCCAGGCCAACGTCGAGAAGGAGCAGCAGGCCCGGACGCGCGGTTGGTCGGGCCTTCGAGCCGCCTGGGTTCGTCCTGCCGTTGTCGTGGGTTGCGGCCTGGCGGTTTTCACTCAGCTGTCCGGCATCGAGATGATCGTCTACTACACGCCGACCATTCTCACCGACAACAAGTTCTCCGATACGGCCGCCCTGCGCGTCTCGGTCGCACTGGGGCTGACGTACCTTTTCGCGCAGCTGTTCGGCCTCGCCGTCATCGACCGCGTCGGGCGGCGGCGGCTCACGCTTCTGACCCTCCCCGGTTCCGCTGTGGCCATGTCGGTACTGGGGGCGTTCTTCGTCACCGGACACGACGGCAAGTCGGCTACACCTTGGATCGTCGCCACTCTGGTCGTCTTCATGGCGCTGACCGCCGGTGGCATACAACTCATGGGCTGGTTGACCGGCTCCGAGATCTACCCGCTCGCGACGCGCGCCGCAGGCGCCGCCGCGCAGTCCGCCTCGTTGTGGGGGACCAACGTCCTGATCACCCTGACGCTGCTGAGCACCATCAAGGCGATCGGGACGGGACAGACGTTCTGGATGTACGCGCTGTTCAATCTCGCCGCGTTCCTCTTCCTGTACCGGAAGATGCCGGAACTCACCGGCCACAGCCTGGAGGACATCGAGCACCACCTGGCCGACCAGGAGTTCACCCCCGCCGACTTCGCCGCCACCCGATGACCTTGCACCGGGCAGCGATGCGGCCGTTGCGAGGCTCAGCCGATGCGCTCGGCCAATGAGACGATGATCCCTTCCGGCCCCCGGAGATAGGCCATCCGCCAAGAGTCCTCGTACTCGCCGATGCCACCGACCAGTCCGTAGCCCTCGGCGGCTGCCCAATCGACAGTCGCCTGCAGGTCGTTGACCTGGAATGCCACGTTGCGCAATCCCAGCTCGTTGGCCATGGCGGCCGGCGAGCCCGGCATGGAGTCGGGTCGCACGAAGCTCGACAGCTCCAGGCGGGTGCCGTCGTCGGGCGGCTTCAGCATGACGATCTCGGTGCGGGAGCCGGGAATGCCGCAGACCGTGTCCAGGAACTCCCCCTCGACGAACGTCCTGCCCTCGACCTCCAGGCCCAGGGCCACGAAGAAGGCGGTCACGAGGTCCAGATCCGCGACCGTGATGCCGACGTGATCGAAGCGCCGCACCTGTGACATCCGCCCGTCCTCCCGGTGTCGTGTCGACCCTGCCGCCGCCACCACCGGCATTCTCGGTCTTCTGGCGGCATGACGTTTCGCCAGCGACGCCACACGGCAGATCCGGACGGCGCGTACCGGGCGTCGGTCGCGATCAGCCCGCCCGGTTCCTCGGCCTCTCCTGTAGCGACCGGACAGCCGATCGGTCGGTGTCGGCCTGGAGACGGAGGCCGGCAAGCAGCAGATCCAGGCCCGCGCGGAACTGGTCGGTGTCGTCATGCACGGCGAACTCGTCGACGATGTGGTGCACGAACGGGAAGGCCTTCGGGTCCAACCCGCGCCACTGGTCGGTGTACCGCGCGAGGTACTCGTCCCGGCCGGTCGTGCCGTCGATGATCTCCTGCGGGGGTTGCTGGCCCAGGTCAGCAGCAATCCCGATGACGAAGCCCAGGACCGCCGAGACGGCGTTGAAGGCATCCCGCGGGGAGAGGCCGAGTCGCATCACCTGCTGGCCGAGGCGCTCGTACAGCAGAAGACCGTTGGGCTGGGTGCCCGTGTCGCGCATGAAGTAGGCCCCGAGCCATGGCCGGTCGACGATGGCACCGAAGAGCGCCACAGCGATGGCACGCAGGTCTTCGATCGGGTCCTCGGCCCCGGCGAACTGCTCCGTGTCGGTGAGCACTCCTGCGAGCACGTGGTCGGTGGCGCGGTCGAGCAGTTCGTCCCTGCTGGCCACGTACCAGTAGATGCTGGCCACCCCGCCGCCGAGCCGTGCGGCGAGCGCGCGGAAGGTCAGGGCCGACTCGCCGGCCTCGTCCAGGAGGGCGACGGCCTCCGAGATCACGGCCTCCATGGAGTGCGAGACCCGCCGCCGTACGTCCTTGGCCGCGCCCGCCCTCGCCCCTGATCGTGGTGCCATGACGTCCATCCCACCACACCTTGCGTCTCATCGAACATTGTTCTATCGTATCGAACGGTGTTCGATGAACGAACATCGTTCGACCCTGGGAGGTGCCTGATGAGTTCCACCACTGAGACCGAGCCGGCCCGCGCCTACACCTCTCTGGGGGCCGCGTGGGTCCCGCTGCTGGCCCTATGCCTGGCCTTCTTCGTGGAGATGGTCGACAACACCCTGCTGACGATCGCCCTGCCGACCATCGGGCGCGACCTCGGCAGCGGTACGACGGGGCTTCAATGGGTAACCGGGGCCTACTCGCTCACCTTCGGTGGCCTGCTGCTGACCGCAGGCTCGGCCGCCGACCGGCTCGGCCGGCGCCGCGTCCTGCTTGTCGGGCTCGCCTCGTTCGGCCTGATCAGTCTCGCCGTCGTCGCTGTCGACTCAGCCGGCCAGCTGATCGCGCTGCGCGCGGCCCTCGGCGTCGCCGCCGCCGCGATGGCCCCGATCACCAACTCGCTCGTCTTCCGGCTCTTCGACGACCAGGCGCTGCGGATGCGCGCCATGACCGTCATGATCGTCGTCGGCATGAGCGGCTTCATCCTCGGCCCGCTCCTCGGCGGCACCGCCCTGGCACACGTGCGCTGGGAGTGGCTGCTGGTCGTCAACGCCCCCATCGCACTCATCGCCTGGATCGGTGTGCGCCTCGGCGTCCCGGCCGACCGACGAGAAGATCTGACCAGCGACACGCTCGACCTCCCGGGGGCCGTCCTCAGCGTCGCCACGATCGGTCTCGCCTGTTACACCCTGACCAGCGGCGTCGAGTACGGCTGGCTCTCGATCGCGACCTGGGCGTCCGCGGTCGGCGCGCTGCTTGCCCTCACCGCCTTCCTGCGCCACGAGCGCCGTACGGCGGAGCCCATGCTCGACCTCACGCTCTTCGCCAACGGCACCGTCCGCGGTGCCACCCTCGCCCAGATCGGCACCTCGATCTCGATGGCCGGCGTCATGTTCGGTCTGATCCTGCACTTCCAGTACGCCTACGGCTGGAGTCCTGTGCGGGCCGGCCTGGCCAATCTCCCCCTCATTCTCACGATGATCGCCGCGACCCCGATCTCGGAGTCCCTCGCGCGGCGGTTCGGCCACCGCATCGCCTGCCTGGTGGGCGCGGCCCTGCTGGCCGGCTCGCTTGCAGGCCTCGCCTGGGGCGTCGACCACGGCTACCCGGCGATCGCCGTCTGCATGGTTGTCCTGACGGTCGGACTGCGGACCGTGATGACCATCTGTGCGGTGGCGCTCGTCGACGCGATGCCCAGCAATCGCACGTCGATCGGGGCGGCGCTCAACGACACCGCCCAGGAGGTCGGGACGAGCGTCGGCACCGCCGTGGTGGGCACGCTCATCGCCGCCCTCGTCACAGTGACGCTTCCCACCGGCACGTGGAGCAGGGCCCTGGTGGCTTCCTTCTTCCACGGGGAGCGAGTCACGTATGCGGCGCTCGCCGTGGTCGTCGGCCTCGTCGCCGGCTGGGGTGCGTCGACCCTGAGCGACTCCCGCTCCACCGAAGAGCCGGTGGAGCCGGCCTGAGCCGGCGACGCCGGTTCGCCGCTCAGCCGGTGCAGACGGGGTCAGGTGCGGACGACGGAGGCGGGGTGGCGCAGCCGGTCGAGGGTAAGAAACCCGATGACCACCACTATCAGGAGTGCGCCGCTGATCATTCCGAGGCGGACACCGCCGGTGCCGAACAGGCCGGCCCCAGCGGTTCCCAGCGACTGCGCCCCGATCTTGACCGCGGACATCGTCACGAAGATCTGCGCGGTGTCACCCGGCGGCGCATAGTCCGAGCGGGCCGCCAGCGTGGCGGCGAAGTGCGGGCCCGTGACGGCGCCGGCAAGGGCGAAGGCGAGCAGCGCGACCCAGTAGGCCGGCGCCAGGCCGGCGGACAGGATCAGGACGGCGATCAGCAACGACAGCCCGGACAGCCAGACATCCGCGGACCCTCGCATCGGCCGTGCGGTGACGGCCAGCGACCCGACCAGGTTGCCGATGCCGAAAGCAGCGACCAGAACAGCCCCTCCGTGGGCGCCGTGTCCCAGCCTCTGGCTCAGCCCAACCCCGAGAACCACCAACGTGCCGCCGACGAGCTGAACCGCCATCGTGGTGACGGTGGCCCTGCGCAGGCCAGGGACCCGGGCGATCGTCGCGAGCACCTGCCGGAACGGCGACGACGCGTGCACAGCCTCGTGTGGCGAACTCGTGCGGGGCAGACCCAGTACCAACAGCGCCGAACCGATCGCACCGGCGCAGAGCACCAGCAGCGCGGTGACCGGGGATGTCACGGCGGCCAGCACGGCGACCACCGCGGGACCGGCCGAACCGCCCACGCCGTAGGTCACGGCGTCCGCACCCTGCGCCCGACGCAGACCTTCCGGCGCAACCAACGACGCGAGCCGGCTGCTCAGTCCTCCCGTCAGGATGGGCCCGCACAGCCCGGAAAGGGCAACCAGCAGGAGACTGACCGGTAGAGGCACCGAGCCGAATGTCAGAGTGGCCACCGCCAGCATCACTCCGTACAGGGCGAAGAACCCGGCCAGGAGACCCCGGCCGTCCCCGCTACGGTCCAGCAATCGCGCCGGAAGCGGCCCGATCAGGTGCGGAAACGTCAGAGCGGCCGCCAGCAGCCCGCCGATCGCCGGCTTCAAGCCGCGATCCGCGGCAAGCAGCACCAGACCCACCCCGGCGCCGGCGTCCGCGGTCCTGGCCAGAGCTGCTGATGCGACATACCGGATGAGTGCCATGGAACGGTGAGCCTATGCGGCCGACGGTCCAGGCGTGAGACCTGACCAAGGGCGACCGCCGGAGCTTTCCTGGCCCGGGCATGCGAATCTAGGCGCATGGCCACCGACACCTTGCCGACCAGCCACGCAGACCTGCTGGAGCGCCCGTTGTTCGCCCACCTGGCAACCGTCCGGCCGGACGGCTCGCCGCAGAGCAGCGTCATGTGGTTCGACTGGGACGGGTCGGTGCTGCGGATGACGCACACCAAGACCCGCCAGAAGTTCAAGAACCTCTCGCAACAGCCGCGGGTGGCGATCTCCATCGCCGATCCCGACGACCAGTACCGGTTCATCGAGGTACGCGGCACGGTCACCGACATCGCGGACGACGACGACACGGCGTCCTTCTACAAGAGCCTGCAGAAGCGCTACGGGATGGACTACCCCGTCTCCGACGCCGACGTCCGAGTGATCATGAAGATCATCCCGGACACGTTCGTCGCCGTCGCCGCGGGCAGCGTCACGAGCTGACGGTCAGCCGAGCGGGATCAGGGCTCGAACACGATCTTGACAGCGCCGTCCGCCTTGGCCTGGAACATCTCGTAGGCCGCGGGTGCCTGGGCGAGGGGCACGGTGTGGGTGGCGAAACCATCCACTCCCAGCGGGTCGTCGTCACCGAGCAGGGGCAGGATGTCCGGCACCCACCGGTGCACGTTGGCCTGCCCCATCCGGAACTGGATCTGCTTGTCGAACATGGTCAGCAACGGCAGCGGGTCCGCGGCCCCGCCGGAGCCGCCGGACAACGCGATGGTGCCGCCGCGGCGGACGATGTCGATGGCAGGGGAGAGCGCGGGGCGCCGGTCGACACCCACGGTCTGCATGAGTTTTCGTGCCATCGCACCCGGCAGCAGCGTTGTCACGGTGGCGGCGGCTGCTGCTACCGGTGAACCGTGGGCTTCCATCCCGACGGCGTCGATGACTGCATCCGGTCCGCGGCCTCCGGTGAGCGAGCGGATGTGGTCGGCGAGGTCGTCGTCGTGTTCGTTCAGGTCGACGGTGGTGACTCCGCGGGCTGCGGATCGGGCGAGGCGATCGGGGACCAGGTCGACGCCGATGACGGTCTGGGCGCCCAGATGCAGGGCGACGCGCGTGGCCATGTCTCCGATGGGCCCGAGCCCGAGGACGACCAGGCTGCCTCCCTCGGGCACGGCGGCGTACTGGACCGCCTGCCAGGCAGTCGGGAGAACGTCGGAGAGGAACAGGTACCGCTGGTCCGGCGGGCCGTCCGGAACCTTGATCGGCAGCGTGTTGCCGAACGGTACGCGGAGGTATTCGGCCTGCCCGCCGGGAACCTGGCCGTAGAGCTTGGTGTAGCCGAAGAGCGCGGCTCCGGTGCCGTAGTCGTGGACCTGGGTGGTCTCGCACTGGGAGTGCAACCCGGTGGAGCACATGAAGCACGTGCCGCAGGAGATGTTGAACGGGACGACGACCCGGTCACCGACCCTGACCTCGGTGACCTCTGAACCGACCTCGGCCACGATCCCCATCGGTTCGTGGCCCAGGATGTCCCCGGCGTCCAGGTACGGGCCGAGCACCTCGTACAGGTGCAGGTCAGAGCCGCACAGGCCGGTCGAGGTCACCTTCACGATCACGTCGGTCGGATCCTGCAGGATCGGGTCGGGGACCTCCTCGACCCGCACGTCGCGCTTGCCCTGCCAGGTCAATGCCTTCATCGCAACTTCTTTCGATCATCGCGGACGGGTGTTGCCGGCAACGGTGCACGACGTGGGGACGCTTCCCCAGCACCGGCCCGACGTGGCTGCGCGTCCAGCAGAATGGCACCGGATTCGCCGGTCGGGGCCGCGCCGTCAGGAAACGACGGCGTCGATCGTCTTCTTCAGGGCACTCGGCTGGGACGGCGAGGTGGGCGCCTTCTCCTTGAGCCGCAGCAGCTCACTGCCGATCTCGCTCAACTGCTTGCGGGTCAGCGCCGCGCGGACCTGGGGGAACCAGTCCTGCTCCTCCTCGTCGATGTGGTGGGTCACGTTCTCGATCAGCACCGTCGTCTTGGCGTCGAACCGCTCGTCGTCCGGTTTCATCGCCGCCAGTTCCGTCGTCAGCACGTCGGCGACGTGGTGCTCCTCGTACGACTCGAGGACGTCGTCCTCCAGTTCGGGAACGAGTTCACGCACTCGCGGGTACAGGCACTCGTTCTCGATATAGGTGTGGGCGGTGAGCTCGGCGATCATCTCGGTGACGAGCGCACCCTTGCGCTTGACGGCGTTCTCCCCGGCGCCCTGAAAGTCCTTGAACAGCTTTTTGATCCGCTTGTGGTCCGCTTTCAAGATCACGATTGCATCGGTCGACATCCGCAGCTCCCTCGACGACTTCACCGGCAGGCACTCGCTTGAGCATCTTCGACGCATGCGCAGGACGCCATTCCAGGACGACATCCGTGGTCGCTACCGGGCGATGGCGTGCAGCAGCCGGAACTGCACCTGACCGCTGCCGACCAGTTCCGCCATCCGAGTCTCCTGGTCGTCCGCGACGGCCAGGCGGGGGTCATCGCCGTGTCGTTCGCGCACCAGGGCCTTCACGCGCTCGAGCGGCTCGGTCCACGCCCGGGGAGCTTCGGCGATGCCCGTGGCGTCCAGTTCATCGACCAGATCGAAACCTGCATCCGAGGACAACAGCCGCAGCTCGTCCATCCGGGGGAACACGTTTCCCTCCGGAGCGCCGTGGGGGTGCGGTTCGTCAGCGGTCAGAACCATGAGCCCGAGGGAACCTCCTGGCCGCAGCACCCGCCGCAGTTCCGCCAGCATGCCTGCCTTGTCGGTGGTCGTGCAGAGCACCCCCAGGCACCACGCGACATCGACCGTGCCCGTCTGCACCGGGAGCCTGCTGCCCGAGGCCACGATGCTCTGGATCTCGAAGAGCTCCGCAGCCGTCCGGCACGCTCGGGACATGGGGTCGGCAACGATCGGGCGAACCGCGAAATGTTCGGCAGCGTAGGCCGCCGGGCCGCCCATGCCGCCACCGACGTCGAGCAGCAGCTGCCCGTCCGACAACTGGCAGGCCTCGCCGAGCCACGCCAACACGGCGGGACTCGACGTCCCCCTGCATGCGGCAGGGACGGCGTGATCCGCCCCGAGTTCCCGGATCGCCTCCAGCGTCCAGCCCGCGACCACATCGAACTCGTCCTCCATGGCCGACCCGGGATCGCCTGCCGAGGCGTCCCCGGAAGGCCTGACCGGCCGGGTCACCGGGCGCCTCCCCGGTCCGGACGGGATGCGATGAGCTGACGTCCGATGTCGGCTTTGACCTCCGCGGCGAACAGCTCGCCCCGGGCCGAGGCCATACCGGAGAGGTTGACGCCCACGACACCGTCGATGTCGCACAGGGCACGGGCCTCGGCGACCGCCTGCAGCATCCCGGCCTCGACCGGGTCGTTCGCACTCAGGACAGCGGCCACGCGCTCGGGATCCATGGTCAGCCCGGGAAGCCGGAGCGCGGAAGCCGAGATCTCGTCGGTGTACACCAGCACAGAGGCGACAAGGGGAATCGTGACGCCCGCCGATCTGGCCCGGGCGACGAAATCGGCTACCCCGCCGACCGATCCCACGTGGTTGAGGACGGCGAAGGCGGCTCCGGCCCGCTGCTTCTGGAAGAGCCTGCCCGCGCGCAGTTGGTGAGGGGGCGCGTCCGGCGCCTCCGCCGCGGCCACCGCAAGCCCGGCATCTGCGGCCAGGGCGATCAGCTGAGTGCTGTCGATGTCGAACACCTGGGTCACATCGGGACGCACCCCCCGCGCCCGCCCGTCTCCGGTCACGCACAGCACCCCGGCCGCGCCGGCAAGGGCGAGGCCACCCAGTTCCTGCTCCAGGACGACACGGTTTCGGTCCCGGCAGGTGAGCGTGATCCACGCCGGCAGGCCGGCGTCACGGACCAGCGCCGCCATCAGCGCCGGCGGGAAGTCCGGCCGGTTCTGGTGCTCACCGACCAGCACCCCGTCGCAGGAGCCCTGCATCGCACCCGCAACCGAGCGCACGCTCGCGACATCGAAGGGGGACACGGTGAAGTCGGTGAGCACGATCGGCCTCGCGGCCTCCAGCAGGGGGATGTCCGGTCGCCGGCCGGTCCAGGGGTCCGGCCAGACCTCCACCCTTCCGCGGGCGACGAACGGGCACGGCAGGGCGGCCATCTCGCAGGACAGGTCGGTTCGCACCCCGCCGCAAGGGCCGTACACCATGCGCTTGGGGCACGCGTCCAGATCGGGCACCTGCACAGTGTGCAGTCCACCGGTCCGCACAGCACAAGGACAGTGCCCCGATCGGTGGCGCAGTCCGCGGGCACGTCCTGTGCCGCGGGGATCCTGCAGGAGGACCTGCCGAAGCCCTCCCCCGCCGTGCGGACGCAGGTTTTCGGGCACCAGGCGCTCGTCGAGACGAGGACCGACACCGTGTTCCTGTCGGAGTTCCCGCAGGACTGGAAGGTGATCGCCGCCGGGTGCACCCCGCAGGGCGACAAGCCGTAAGAGTGCCTCGCCTCCGGAGGTGCGTGAGAGATGCGCGCGATGACCACTGCCTACGTCGTCCTGATCGTCGCCGCCTCGGATGCATCGCCGCCGGCGGGATGCCGCTTCAGGTTGCCGAAGGCCTCCACCCGGATGCAGTGTTGACCTGGATCGACTGACAAATTGTCCTGTGCCGCGGGATCGGAGGGAGCTGAGGGCGGGTGCAGACCCAGACCGACGATGACATCGTCGCCGTGCTCGAGCCCCTGCGGCGCTTCGTCCGGGCCCACTCTGCTTCCTCCCAGGACGTCGAGGACGTCGTCCAGGAGACCGTGGCCAGGGTGATCGAGGCAGGCGACCGGCTGTCGCTCGACACGACGCTCGGGTACTCGATCGTCGTGGCACGTCATGTGATGGCAGATCAGGCCGCCCGGGCCGGCATGGAACGGCGTCGGGCCCATCGACTCGTGGACCTGAGACGGCCGGCCTCACCGGAGGACGTCGTGGTCCTGGACGAGGACCGGGCGGCCGTGGTCAGCGCGCTGACGGAGCTGCCCTTCGAAGAACGAGAGCTGCTGCTGGCGCACGTCCTCGATGATGAGCCGATCGCGGACATCGCATCGAGCAGTGGGGCCACCCAGGGGTCGGTGACCGCCCGGTTGCTGCGGATGCGGGCCCGGCTTCGACTCGACTACGTGCTGGCGGTGCGCAACGTCGAGCTTCCGACGAAGCGATGCCGCAGCGTGCTGCTCGCCGTGTCGGCATCCGACACCCGGCGGCAGACGCAGCTGCGTGCCGGGCACCACCTCCTGACATGCTCGGTGTGCAGCGCTGTCAGCCAGCCCCTGTTGCGGCGTCGAAGCGTGCTGGCGGCGGTGCTGCCGTGGTTGGGCCTCGGAAGCGGCCTCGGGATGCTGCGCCGCCTCGCCCACAACCGGCCGGTGCAGGCGACCGCGGCAGTCACCGCCGCGTCGCTTGGTGCTGCCGGACTGGTGGTGGCGATGCACCGGCCCGCCCACAGCACTCCCGCTGCGACCACCAACCGGGCCACGGTGTCCACCGCTGCCCCGCCGGCGAAGCCTTCGGGCACGCTGGTCCGGGCGTCCGACGGAACGCCGCTGCTGCCGGTGCCGAACGATCTCACCGCGATGGCCGGGGACACGGTGACCGGCCGTGACCTGCCGGTCTCAGCGGTCCCGGCCGACGAGGGGTTCTGGGTCGGGGACGGCACGAGCGGACGGATCTGGGTTCAGCTGACCAGGGAGCGGGGCGAGTCGCCGTTCACCGTCAAGGCCGGCGACCGGGTCAGCTTCACCGGGAAGGTGGCGGGCAACGAGAGCGGGTTCGCTCACCGCGTGGGCGTGACCCCGCAGGAGGGATCACGAACGCTGACCCGGCAGGGGGCTCATCTGACGGTCCCGGAACAGTCGCTGAAGATCAGCAACTCCTAGGCCGGTCGCCCGGGCCCGGTGCGCAGGGACGGCGCGAATCGCGTGCCCGCGCTCCCGGCGCCGCCCTCGCGGCAGCGGGCTGAGCGGACCAGAAGAAAAATACGTCATCAATCCGGCCGAGCGCCGTCTTCCTTTCTGAGTGGCCGCCTGACGTCGAACCTGACGCCGACGTGAGGTGCCTGTCCGGCGGCACTCGGCTCTGTACCCCAGCCCGATCCTGCGCAACGCAGTGCCCTGGTCCCCGGCATGCGCGGCAGTGATTCCGGTGCCGGTCCGCCGGCTCCGTCCCTCACTCGATCACCACCCGAAGGACACAGACATGCATGCCGCAGCTCCGACAGCGAAGGTCGACATCGGTTCGGGGGTGACCAGCGCCTGGACCAACGTCGCCGTCTTCGTCCCGAAATTCGTGGTCTTCCTGCTGATCCTGTTGATCGGCTACTTCATCGCAAAGATCATCGCAAAGGTGCTGGACAGGGTCCTCGAACGGGTGGGATTCGATCGGGCCGTCGAACGCGGCGGCATCGGGAAGGCTCTGGAGAGTAGCAAGTACGACGCCTCCGACATCCTGGCCAAGCTGGTCTTCTACACGACCATGCTGTTCGTCCTGTCCACCGCGTTCGGCGTCTTCGGTCCGAACCCGATCTCCGGCTACCTGCAGGCGGTCATCGGCTACCTGCCCAAGGTCTTCGTGGCCATCGTGATCATCGTCATCGCCTCCGCGGTCGCGGCGGGTGCCAAGACCCTGGTCGAGGGTAGCCTCGGTGGGCTCTCGTACGGGAAGCTGCTCGCCGACGCCGCCTCGATCCTGATCCTCGCGTTCGGAGTGATCGCTGCCCTGAACCAGCTGCAGATCGCGCAGAACGTGGTCAACGGCATCCTGTACGCCGGCCTGGCCGCAGTCGTCGGAGTGATCGTCGTGGCGGTGGGTGGTGGCGGCATCAAGCCGATGCAGGCTCGCTGGGAATCCACACTGGCCACCTACGACATGGAGAAGAACAACGTGCGGCAGCAGGTCTCGGCCGCACCGAGCATCAGCCAGCAGGCGGACTCAGCACGGGAGAAGGTTCGCCGGGTCGCGGACGGCCACGGCGACACCGTGCCCGGGGGCGCCAGCAGCACCGGGTCCCACTCCTTCTGAGCCAGCCCATCGCCGTCCGGTCGCCGCGGATGAGGGACGCGGCGGCCGGGCTCACCCCGGATCCCGCGCTCATGCGCCTCGGCCCATTCACTCGAAGGCTCAAACCCGAAAGGTCGAAAACCTCTGTGACGCAGAACATCAACGGTCGAGACGAGTCCATCGGAGCACGTCCGATCGGCGAACCGGCCCCGAAGCGAGGTGCGGCGGCCTGGTTGCTCCCGCTGCTCGGCGTGCTGGCGGCCGTCGTCGTCCTGCTCCTGCTGCTGAGCCGATGTGGTGGGCAGGACTCCAGCGACGGCGGCGGCAAGGCCGCGGCGAGCCCTTCCGCC
>CALMAR010000336.1 GCA_937859855.1 uncultured Kineosporia sp. | reverse complement strand
GATACGGCCAGGGTCGACGTCGACCAGGCCGCCGCGTCGGCCGAGGCGGGAGCCGGCTATGAGTGACGCGACGCGTTCACCACAGCGGGTACGTGATCGAGTCCTCCGCGCCGATCAACCAGCGCAGCCACACGAACGCGCCGACCGCCTTCTCCCACTCATCAGCCCGGCGCTCCACGACCTGCCCGGCCAGCGCCAGCTCGTAGTTGATCGCCTCACCGCTCAGGCCCAGCTCGTACCGGCTGACCGGCGCGACCAGCGTGCGCCCACGCGTCCACCGCGCCGCGTCGTGGACACCGAACACCGCGCGCTGACGATCGGGCAGCTGGCTGTAGGACGCCCGGCTACCGCGGGCGATCGTCATGATCTGGTCGCCGCAGCGGCCGTCCTCGGCAGCTTGTTCAGCCGCGGAGCGGGCCAGCCACACGCCGTGATCCAGCTCGCGCGGACCCCGCGGCACAATGCGCGCGTCGTCCGCCGGCGCCCGCGACTGCGCGACCAGCTCCGCCCAGGTCTCGGGCAGCGCCATCTCGACCACCGGCTCTCACATCTCGACAACACAGACCTGCAAACGACGCTAGAGGCCACCACCGACAGTTCCGGGCCGGGAGCAACCGGCTGGGTGCCAGTCCCCACAGGTGCCGGGAGTCGCCTTCCGGTACCACCCCCGGTCTCACCAGCCACCCCGACTCAGGCGAGCGGTTCCGGGACGCGCTCCGCGCCTGTGGGTAGCCGGGTCTGCGGGGGGGGTTCGGGGTGGCCGGCGAGCCTCGCCGGGCGCGGTACCTCGTGCCCGCGGTGGGGGCAGGAAGCACACCCCCACCGCCAGGCCATTCGACGCTGGCTCACTCACGAGAAGGCAGACGTCATGGGCATGATCTGGTTCCGGGAGACCTTCGAGATCCACGTCGAGAACCCCGGATACGGCGAGCTGTACCTGGCATCGAACGACCAGGAAGGCGGCGGCCGGACTCTGGCCGGCGACCAGCTGGGCCGCCTGCTGAACGCGTTCACCCACTACGCACTAACTGGGCAGCGCCCCGAGACTGACGCGGACCTGATTCCGGCCGCCGTGACGGTCCACGAGGCCCGAGAGACGCTGCCCGTCGTCCAGCAGGCGGTGGTCCTGGCCTCTGCCGGCACCGATCGCTACGAGCGGATCTACCCCGATCCCGAGGCGTCGCCGATGCCGCCGCTGTGCGAGTCGTCCAGCCACGGAACGGACTTCTCCGCCGTCGAGACCCACTCGCAGTGCTGCGACGAGTACGGACACACGCCATTCGGCTTCCCGGCCGGCACCAACTGGGAGCAGGCCCAGACCCGGCATAAGGACCGGTCCAACCGCTGGGAGTGGCAGCAGCGCGCCGCCCAGCTGTACGGGGACGGCCGGCGATGAGCCCCGACGCGATCGACCTCCCCGACCCGACGCTGTGGGCCGCGTTCACCCTCGGCTACGAGTGGGGCCACTACTACGGGATCGGCCAGGGCCGGCGCGAGCTGGCGGCCGAGCTGATCTCCGTCGGGGAGGCCATCCGTGCCCTTCCCCGCGGCGAGAGCCACGCCGAGCTGGAGCGCCGCCGTACCTACCGCCGGCCGCCGCTCACCCCCGAGCAGATCCACGCCCAGGCCGCCGCGTCCTGGGCAGAAGTCGCCTGATCCAAGGAGATCCCACCATGCCACCCGGCAAACACCTCAGCGTCTCCGAGTTCTGCGAAGAGATCGGTGTCGCACGATCCACGTTCTACGACTGGCGCGCCAAAGGCCGTGCGCCCAGATGCCTCAAGCTGCCCAACGGCGAGATCCGAATCCGACGGACCGAAGCCGACCGCTGGCTCGACAACTGCGCCGAGGATCTGTGATGCCGCCAGCCAGGCCGACCACATACGAGGTCAAGCTATGGAAGACCGAGAAGTACGCGGGCAGCAAGGTCACGACGTACACCGTTCGCTGGAGCGTGGGAGGCAAGGCACGGCGCAAGTCGTTTCGGACGGCGGCCATGGCCGATAGCTTCCGATCGGATCTCGTGGTCGCCCAGCGCAAAGGCGAGGCATTCGAGATCGAAGCCGGCCTGCCGCTGTCACTGATCCGCCGATCGGCGCCCGTCATCAGCTGGTACGAGTTCGCCTGCTCATACGTCGACATGAAGTGGCCGAACGCCTCTCCCAAGCATCGGAAGAGCATTGCCGAATCGTTGGTGACGGTCACTATGGCCATGCTTAATTCTCACCCGGACAGCGTCCGCGCCAAGAAGCTCCGATCGGCCCTGCTGAATTACGGCTTTAACGCCAAGGCGCGCGATTTAGCGGCAGATTCGACGGAATTGAGCGAGCTCCTGACCTGGGTTGGCCGACAGAGCCGGCCGATTGGCGATCTGGGCAGGATGGCCGTTATCCGTCAGGTGCTCGACGCTCTCGGCACAAAGGTGGATGGCGAGCGAGCTGCACCGCGCACGGCGACCCTCAAGCGGACGATCCTTTCCAACGCGCTGGATTACGCCGTCGAGCGCAACCTGCTAGAAAGTAACCTCTTGGCCGGCTTAAAGAAGCCGAAGCATTAGGCTCCCGTCGCCTCAGTCGACCGCCGCGTCGTCGTCAACCCCGACCAGGCACGCGCCCTGCTCAAAGCGGTTGGTGAAGCCCCCCGAAGTGGAAGGCACCTTGTAGCCTTCTTCGGGCTCATGTATTACTCCGCATTGCGACCAGAGGAAGCTGTAGCCCTACGCAATATCAACTTAGACCTGCCGGCGCGCAGTGAGGAATTCGGTTGGCTGCACCTTGAGCAAGCGTCGCCAGAGAATGGCGCTCGGTGGTCCGACGAGGATCAGCACCGAGAAGAGCGTCAACTGAAACACCGACCACCAGGCGATAGCCGGCGCGTCCCCTGCCCGCCAGAGCTGGTTGCGCTTCTAAAGGAACACTTAGCCGCCTTCGGCGTGGACAACGAGGGGCGGCTTTTCCGAAGTGAGAAGGGTAGGCCTCTCCCGTCCACGACCTACACGAAGCTCTGGTCACGCGCACGCAAGGCTGCGTTGACTGAGGAGCAGCAGAAGTCACCTCTCGCGCGCCGCCCATACGATCTCCGACACGCTGCCGTATCGACCTGGCTAAACAGTGGTGTCACAACAACACAGGTCGCTGATTGGGCAGGTCATTCGGTAGTCGTCCTACTCAGGTCTATGCAAAATGCTTGGACGGCTACGAACACCATGCCTTGAACCGAATCGCTTCGGCATTGGCCGTGCCGCCGTCGAGCCAATCCTATTAATCTCTCGAAGACAACCGGTTCACGTGGTACCTGGCACGTCCTCGCAGTAAGGCGGATACAATCATCGACACCAGGGCGACTACCACGAAACCAAACCAAACCATGATGACTCGGCGGTCACTCGTGCCTAGGACTGCGTTGCAGAATTTTCCCTTTTCCCGAACAAATAAGTAAATATAGCCAACCACCACCAAGGTCGTTGTGGGAATCAAACAGAACGTAAGCCGGCGACCCCATCGCAGAAGCCTATCGATAACGGCATACCGCCGGATTGGCCCCTCAGAGGGTCGCTGCACAAAAAGGGCGAACGGGAAGACCGCCAAACTCACCGCTGCGACGCCCAAGCCCACGAGAAAGCCCTGTACGACGGGCGCGCTCGCCCCACACCAGATTTCGTCTGCGCCGCCTAAGAGATTATTCATCGCCTGTAGAATGTCCGTGGAGGGTCATCAGTTTGCCCGAATATATTACTTGGCGAGAAATAGTTCAGTTTCGTGGTTGGGTATCTGGTTTCTTCGACCTTTTTGAGAATACGTGCAGGCAGATCCTCACTGTAATCATCGCCGGCCTTGTGCGCTTCAGCTGCCAGCTTCATGGCCGATTCCAGAACTTCTACACACAGCTTCGCCCCCTCGATTGGTGATTTAGGATGAAGCGCAAGTGCTCCACCCAAAAAATAGGCAACATTCGCACCGAACAATTCATAAAAAGCATGAAGATGTCCTGGGTGGATGCCGCCTGCTACCGTTGGCATGGGCCAACTCCGCTCAATAAGTCCATCATACAGTCGGGCGGCACGCGACCAGTCTGCCGCGTGAGATCCCCAAACTGGTCGCTTTTCGTTTGGGAATGTTGGCCTGCCTCCGGGATAAACAATATCCGCACCACTCAGCGCCAATAGATCAACCCATGTCCCTTCCCCGATGGCAGAGGTCAGCTGCCCCCTTAGAGTGGGGAAGCAAGTCACTATGGGGCTATTGGCCCCCATAAACTTAGAGCGAACTGCCTGTAGTCCGGACAGTCCGTCGAGGCCGCCGTCAATCTTGATGACGGCCCGTCCCTCTTTACCAACTTCTGTGATCCACTTTTCGACAAATTCCACTAGATGGTGCGGCGGAGCAGATAAGTTTGGAGCAAATGCGGTGGGCCTTTTGCTTCCCCCTACAGCGGCGGCGGCCTGACCGATTTCGATCCATTCTGAGATATCACCTTGTGCAGTAGCCAGGTTACGGGCGTCCAGTTCAACCAGGTTGAACCCGGCGTTCAGGACGCTAATTGTTAGTCTTCGTACCTCAGGCAACGTTAAACCGACCCGAGGCTTTATAGAGAAAGCGACAAGTGGTCTGCCTTCACCCAGACCGAATAGAGACCGTATGTCGCTTATCGTATGAGCGGTCTTACTTCTGTACGCTTGCTCTGCGGAATGCCGTACGCCATCCGGCAATTCAACAGAACTGACCTCAACATCGGACCAGACGCAACCCGAAACTGCGCGCGGAAACATATCGCCGGCTAGTAAATTCACCAGAAACTGTAATCCACCTCGATCAGGCGGAAACATGCTCTCTGGCAAGCCAAATGAAAATTGAACTTCGGCGAATTCAGCCGAATTCTTTGAATTTAACTGAAGTAGCTCTGCTCGCAAACGAACCATCCGTTTGACATGAGCAGGATATTCTTCAAATGATCCCTCAACGGAATCGGCGATACATTGCTTGATGGAAGCCTCGACCGCATTCCCGGTCGGTGCCCTACCGTCTCGACTGAGTCGAGCGGTCACATTTACCCTTATCACGACGTCTAGGTCACCACGCGTTCATCGCCAAGTCAAGAGCCAGGATGAACCTCGGTCAACGCAAGAACGTACACACCAAGGCGCTCTTTGGATGGTGGATATATCTGATGGAGCTCGTCTAATGCCGTTCTTTGCGAGTATCCTGGGAGAGCATCTTCGATATTTTCATTGGCTAGCATTTCTTCGAACGAACTGTAGACACGCACATCTCCTATCGTACAATGCAGAGATCTATTGCTGCTTGAAAGTCTTAAATTGTCTCCTGCGCTCATCGAACGGACGTGATCATATCCAACTCGAACTTCAAGCGTTTTTCGGCCACGTTCGATTAGGCTCAAGAACTGGTTCTGGATTCTGAGATTTTTTATGGTTGCGGTGGTATTCAACTCTAATCCCCATTGTTGAGTGACCGACTTCGAGCGGTATGCGCCGGGCATTACACCTTCGAGCACCCAACCAGCTGCTAATAGTGCTGAAGTTTCGTCGGCGTCTGGCGATAAATGAATGTAGGCTTTATCTCCCTTGCCCTGCATTAGCATCGGAAGATCTGTTACTAGAGCCCGGAAGCCTGCCTCATCCGTCGCTCTTATCGGCATTATTTTCAATGCAGGTCCTTTTTTCTTGATAGCAATAGCGGCGGCGCGCAGCTTTCCCCTTCTGTCCCGGGCGCAGAATATCCATGCTGGTCTCCTTTCGGCCGGTCGTACCTGAAGAATGTGACGGGAGCCTTTACGAACCGAGTTCAACCAAGCCGAAACGTTAGTGCCGTCGAGATCGGGATCCGACGAAAGTAGTCTCCGGATTTCTGGCCACTCGTCAGAAGACGTCGATTGGCTCACCGAAATTAAGTCACTAGCCGACAGACGGCTATCCAATTTGAGCCGCTTCTGTAACAGAATCTCCATGTGACCCTCTTTATACTGTCCTGCAGCTCGTCCGCATACGAGGAAGCCCGACTCTCGGAAGAATGCTAGCGCTTCTTCGTTTCTCTCGGCAACGGTGCAGTATAGGCGATCTGCATGGGCGTTAAGTGCTTCTTGGGTAGCATGTTCTAGGAGGAGAGACCCAAGGCCTCGGCTTTGATCGGTGTGCGGGTAGAGCAAGAGAGGCGATATTTTGCAGGTCCCTTGCCGTTTGTGCACAAGATTGAGCAAGCCGACTCGACGATCGTTTACCCAAAGAATATATAGCGATTGTTTTATGGAAAGGAAGCCTCGCGGATCGACGCCATCATTCATATGCGAATGCATGACGCGATGGGCATGAGCGCGATTGTCGCCTTCGTAAAACGGCTTGAGACACACGTCGAATGCGTCCATGACGTATTGTCTGTCGGCTTCCGTGGCGGCTCGAATCAGAGGACTAGATCGCGGGGCTAGGTGCTTGAGTCGCGCTTGAGAATCTCTTGACATTTAGTGCCCCCGTGGTTCTACGCTCGATGCGACCCCGATCGTTACGATGTCTTGAAAGCGGCTCAGCCCTCATGAGCTATCGGTCAATTACACCTCGACGTCACTGCGCATCTCAAGACGTCACGGCGTTGGACTTGTTCGACGCAGTCGTCTCTGTCAGATGATCAAGCCGTCACAGACTGATGAACTGCAAGCGAAAGGCAAGATCGGGATTCGTTGCCTGGCCGTTAATCTGGATCGTTTGACCTCGCGCTGAAGTGACGCTGAAACCCTGACGCCGACCGATTGCGTCGCCAGAAACCAGCAGCTTGAGCCCGTGCCCCCGTACATCGACGGTCAGACTGTAAATCAGACGGCACAGCCTACGAAGGTCCGAACCCTACACCCGCCACATCGGTGAAAGCGGCCCTGACCAGCGCAAACGCGGTCAGGGCCGTTCACTGTCGGGCTGATTCTCGGTCGAGGCGGTCATCGTCACGCGTCTTGCACCCGGATCTCAGGTCGCGCTCGGCACACCGTCAGGCCCGGTCAGAGGCGTGCACGGCAATCCGGTCCTGGATCCAGGTGAAGAACTCGTCGGCCGGCAGGGGGCGGCTGTGCAGGTACCCCTGGGTTTCATCGCATCCCAGCTGATCAAGCATGGCCAAGGTTGCCGGATCTTCGACCCCCTCGGCGATGATGCGAAGACCGAGGCGGTGCGCGAGGTCGACCGTGGCCGCGACGATCGCGGCCGTGCGGGCATCGTCCGCTATCCGTGATGTGAAGGATCGGTCGATCTTCAGCTCGGTGGCGGGCAACTCGTTGAGATAGCTGAGCGAGGAGTAGCCCGTGCCGTAGTCGTCGATGCTGATCCCGCATCCCAAGCCGATGATGCCGACCATCGCGGTGAGAGCCCTCTCCGGGTCGCTCATCAGGCTGGTCTCGGTGATCTCCAGGACGAGCCGGGTCGGGTCGAGACCTCCGGACAGGACCTCCTCGAGCAGCGCGAAGAGTTCGGCACCGCCGAGCGACGTGATGGAGATGTTCACCGCGACACGGATGTCGTGCCCCGCCGCCTTCCACCGCAGAGCTTGCGCGCACGCCTGTCGCATCACCTCAGCGGTCAGGTCCTCCATCAACTGGTTGTCCTGGGCGAGGTCGAGGAACCTGTCCGGGGTGAGGAGCCCGAGTTCGGGGTGCTGCCAGCGCACGAGCGCTTCGGCGCCCACGACCCGGCCGGTGATCATCTCCATCTGGGGCTGGTAGTGCACGCAGATCTGACCCGTCGACGACCCGCGGAGCGTCTCGCGCAGGTCCTCCAACAACTCGAGACGTTGCCTGGTCGCGCGATCGAGAGCCTCGTCGTAGACGCTGATCCCGGCGCCGGAACTCTTCGCCTGATACATCGCGGCGTCGGCGCGACGCAGTATCTCACCGCTCTGCATGCCAGCCGTGCTGGCGGCCACCCCGATGCTGACTCCGACGTGCAGCAACTGTCCGTGGACCCGAAGCGGCACGGCCACGGCCGCCGCCATCGCCCCCGCCACGGCCGGAACGTCCAGCCCGTCGTTCACCAGGGCGACAGCGAATTCGTCCCCGCCCAGGCGAGCCAGCAGTGCATGTTCCGGCAGGCATGAGGCGAACGAGGAACTCACCTGGCGCAGAAGGTCGTCCCCCACCGCGTGGCCGTACCGGTCGTTGATCTCCTTGAAGCGGTCGAGGTCGGCGATCAGAAGCGTGATCGCCGTGTCTTCGGCCAGTGCCTCGCCGATCAGCGAGATCAGAGCCCTGCGGTTGGCCACGCCGGTCAGTTCATCGGTGCGGGCCTCGTGGCGTGACTGCGCGAGCTGAGCCAGATCGCGCACGACCCGCAGGATCCGCGCACTGACCAGGAGGATGGATCCACTGGCATACAGGGCGACGAGGGCATTGTCGTAGTGCAGCACCTCGTCCTTGATCACGAAGATGCTCACACCCGCGACAAGCACTACCAGCGCACCGACGATCGTGGATTGCGGGGTCGAGACGTGCGCGCGCCGTTCGCCGGGCGAAAGCATCGAGCACGCGAGAAGGGTCGACGCGACGACGATCCAGCCGATTCTCACCGGCCGGTCCGCGTCGGGCACGAAGAACGCCTGGCGACCCTCCAAGACGATGATCATCACGAAAGCGGCGGAGACGAGCCAGAATCGGGGGTCCCTCGCCAGACCGCCGATCACTGAGAGCGAGGCGGCCGCGCCCACTATCGCCACCAGGGCAGCGCATACCAGCAGGGATGCCTGGAATTGCCAGGCCATCCAGCCGGTCGGCATCGTCGAGTAGCGACCGACGACGAGGTTGCCCAGTGCGGCGCTCGCCAGGATGGACCCGAAGCCGTTGGCCCAGTCTCCTGGATCGGACGTCAGACTCCGGATGCGATTCCAGTGCAGGAGTCCGTAGTAGAAGAACGGGCACGCGCCCAGGCAGCCGACGCTGAAGACCAACCGTCCGACCGGCGAGGAGCCCCCGGTCGTCGCCCCGGCAAGGGCGTCCACCAGCTGGGCGCTGAACGCTGAGCCGCCGACCACTGATGTCCCCAGCAGCATGGACCGCCACATGCCGGCCTCGCGCATCCCAACCCGGCCGTACAGGGGCACCAGGGGACCGAGCAGGACGAGGAGAGCCAGGCCGCCGACTAGCACAGACATCGACCACACCACTCGAGGTCGACAG
>CALMAR010000335.1 GCA_937859855.1 uncultured Kineosporia sp. | reverse complement strand
TACCAGACCTACACCAATGGCGGCCGCGACTTCTCCGGTGTCGATCGGGTGATCAAGGCGGCCGATGCCGAAGGGCTGCGGGTGATCCCGGTCCTGGAGGATGGTCCCGGCAACTGCTCGACCGGCGAGCCCGGCCTGGCCAAGGTCTACGTGGACGGCGACACCTGGTTCACCTCCGGTTACCGGCGGCCCTACGGCAACGCCCCCCTTTCGTACCGGGACTACGTCGAAGTCCTGGCCCGGCACTACCCGCCTCTTAGTTGGTGTGTTTGTTTACCAACGAAGCCGACACGAAGGCTCGTGACCGGGCCGGGCGCAGGCCGCTGGCCCCGTTCGCGGCCGACGTCGCCGGTGTGATCAGGTCCGTCGACCGGCGTCATCTGATCACCCTGGGTACCCAGGCCAACGGCGCCCCGGGATCGAGCGGACCTGACTTCCGGGCGATCTACAGCCAGCCTGCGCTGGACTTCGCCGAGGTGCACGACTGGGCCTATTACGGTGATGACACCCGGCCATTGCCCGGCAGCGAGGCCGGGCGATTGCCCGATCCCGGCTCGTCGTCGTGCCAGGCCACGACGGCCAAGATCGCCTGTTCGTTCGCCATCGCGCGGCAGCTGCGCATACCTCTGCTGGTCGGCGAATCGGGTATGCACGTGCAGGACGAGCCCAGTCGCGCCCAGCGGGCGGTCCGGATGCGGGCCAAGATGGCCGCCGCCTTCCGATTCGGGGCCAGCGGCTACCTGGTCTGGCAGCTCAATGTGGCCAATACCGATGGTTACGCCGTCCTGCCCACCGAGCGGGATCCGCTGATCGGAGTCATGGCTGCTCAGGCGGGCAGGCTCAGACGCTAGGCTCCGCAGGTGGCTGGCCGGATCGCCGGGATCTGCGTCTGCGGACACTCGCGGGAAGCTCACCGGCACTTCCGGCGCGGTAGCGACTGCGGCGTCTGCGGAGCTTCGGCCTGTCCGCGTTATCAGGCGTCAGGGTCCTGGCCGGCCTGGTTGCGCAAGCGGTTGCGGCGCCGGTGAGAGCCGTGGGGCAGGCGGGGCGCAGGGCCATCGTGCACTGGCACTCAAGTTGACCGAGTGCTAACCATCGTTCTAGATTCGCACTGGCACTCTCCCTGCGAGATTGCCAGCTCCAGACAGCACGAGGACCTGAGCCGGCACCGCGACGACGGCTGATGTCCAGCTGTGCAACCCAGACATCATCCATATTCACGGCATTCCCGAAGGGGAGGTCATCACGTGTCGGTCTCCATCAAGCCGCTCGAGGACCGTATCGTCGTCAAGCCGCTCGAAGCCGAGCAGACGACGGCCTCCGGCCAGGTCATCCCGGACACCGCCAAGGAGAAGCCCCAGGAGGGCGAGGTCCTGGCGGTCGGCCCCGGCCGGTTCGACGATGAGGGCGAGAAGCGGATCCCGCTCGACGTCAAGGTCGGCGACACCGTTCTCTACAGCAAGTACGGCGGCACCGAGGTGAAGTACTCCGGTGAGGAGTACCTGATCCTGTCCGCCCGCGACGTGCTCGCGATCATCGAGAAGTGATCATCGGCTCGCGTCACCGCGGGCCCGCCTGATCCGTCCGCCACCCGCCCCGGCCCGGCCCGCTGCAAAGCTGGTTGGCTCGGGGCGGATGTGGTTGGCCAGCAGAGGTTTTCAGCGAAGTTATTGAGCGAAGGACTAACCCAGCATGCCCAAGAC
>CALMAR010000334.1 GCA_937859855.1 uncultured Kineosporia sp. | reverse complement strand
GACAAGGCCTCGAACGTGTGGTGGCTGGCGATCCTGAGCTTCGGCGAGTCCTGGCACAACCTGCACCACGCCGACCCCACCTGCGCCCGGCACGGCGTGGACAAGGGGCAGATCGACACCTCCGCCCGGCTGATCTGGGTGTTCGAGAAGCTGGGCTGGGCCTACAACGTGAAGTGGCCCAAGTACGACCGGCTCGACACCAAGCGCATCCAGAAGACGGCCGCTTCGGCCTGAGCCCGCTTTCGGCGCTGCTGCTAGAGCAGCTCTCGGTTGCCCAGATAGGGGCGGAGCACCTTGGGGACGGCCACGGCGCCGTCCGCGGTCTGGAAGTTCTCCACCAGCGCGGCCAGCAGCCGCGGGGTGGCCACCGCGGTGTTGTTCAGCGTGTAGGCGAACCGGATCTTCCCCTCTGCGTCCCGGTAGCGCAGGTTCACCCGGCGGGCCTGCCAGTCGTGCAGCGACGAGCAGCTGTGGGTCTCCCGGTAGAGGCCGAGCGAGGGGAACCAGGTGTTGATGTCGTTCATCCGGTACTTGCCTGCGCCCATGTCTCCGGTCGAGCACTCCACCACCTCGTAGGACAGGCCGAGATCCTGCAGGATCTGCTCGGCGCAGTCCAGCAGGGCGGCGTGCCAGCGGTCGGATTCCTCGTCGTCGGCCGCACAGATGATGAACTGCTCAACCTTCTCGAACTGGTGCACGCGCAGCAGCCCGCGCACGTCCCGGCTGGCACTGCCGATCTCGCGCCGGAAGCAGGGCGAGATCCCGGCATAGCGGATCGGCAGCTGGTCCAGGCCGAGGATCTCCCCGGCGTGCAGCCCGATCAGCGCGACCTCGGCGGTCCCGGCCAGGTACAGGTCGTCGGCCGGAAGCGCATAGGTCTCCTCCCGGCCTTTGGGGAACTGCCCGCTGCCGATCAGCGCCATCTCCCGGACCAGCACGGGCACCGAGATCGGCGTGAACTCACGGGTGCGGAGCAGTTCGAGCGCGTAGCCGTGAATGGCTCGCTCCAGCAGCACGGCGTCGCCGGACAGGGCGTAGGCGCGCTCACCGGCCACATTGCGGGCCCGGGCGAACTCGGCCCAGCCCCGGCGCTCCAGCAGTTCGACGTGATCGAGCGGGGTGAAGTCGAAGGACGGCTGCTCACCCCAGGTGCGGATCACCACGTTGGCCGACTCGTCCGGACCCACCGGGGAGCCGTCCCAGGGGATGCCCGGGGTCTGCAGCATCAAGTCATTCAGCCGGGAACCGGTCTGCGCCAACTGTTCTCGCAGCGACATCAGCTGAGCGTCGAAGCCTTCGTGTTCCCGCTTCAGCTCCGCCCGGCGCTCCGGATCAGCCTTGGCGAACGCCTTGGAGAACTCCTTGCGGGCCGCCTGAGCCTGATCCACCTGGTGCTGCAGATCCCGGTTCTCCCGGTCGAGCCGGAGAATCTCCTCGACGTCCAGGTCGATCCCCTTGACCTGGGCCGCCTGCTGGACGACGCCGGGGTTCTCCCGGATGAATCTCTTGTCGAGCACGGTTATCCAATCTATCAGCGCAGGTTACGGTGACGGCATGAGTTCCGGCGGGGTGGCGGGGCATGAGGCGCACCATCACAGTGCCGGTCCGGACGCTGACCGGCGGATGATCACGCTGGCCCTGCTGCTGATCCTGATGTTCATGGCGGCCGAGGTGACGGCCGGTTTGCTGAGCCGATCGGTGGCGCTGCTGTCCGACGCCGCGCACATGCTCACCGACGCCGCCGCGCTCGCCCTGGCCCTGTTCGCCGCGCGCTGGGCGGCCCGGCCGGCCACCGGGCGGATGACCTACGGCTGGCGCCGGGTGGAGATCCTGGCGGCCCAGGCCAACGGGCTGACCCTGCTGGTGCTCGCGTTGTACCTGGCCTACCAATCGGTGCGGCGGTTCTTCGAGCCGGCCGGGGTGACCGGCTCGGTGATGCTGGCGACGGCGCTGGCCGGGATCGGGGTGAACCTGGTCGCCACCTGGCTGGTCAGCCGGGCCGATCGCCGCAGCCTGAATGTCGAGGGCGCATTCCGGCACGTGCTCACCGATCTGTTCGCCTTCATCGCCACTGCCGTTGCCGCCGTCCTGATCCTGGTGGCCAGCTGGAACTGGGCCGATCCGGTGGCTTCGCTGATCGTGGTCGTGCTGATGATCCGATCGGGCCTGCAGCTGCTGCACGAATCCGGGCGGATCTTCCTGGAGGCGGCGCCACTGAATCTGGATCCGGGCACCATCCGGGCCGCACTGGGCGCCCAGATGGCGGTCGAGCAGATCCACGACCTGCACGTCTGGGAGATCACCTCGGGCGAGCCGGCCATGTCCGCCCATGTGCTGGTGCGCCCGGGGGCCGACTGTCACGCCGTCCGGCTGGACCTGGAACGGGTGCTGATCGATGACTTCGGCATCGGCCACAGCACGCTGCAGGTCGATCACGTGGCGGCGATGAGCCCGCGAGCCAGCGGGCCGCCGCACGCCCACCACTGAGCCCACCACTGAACGGCGCGCATCCCCTCCTCTGTGCGGACTGGGGCGCACTGGCAGAGTGGGGTCATGACCGCAGACCCCTGTGCGCCAGTGACGCTGCACAGCCCGGATGGCGCCGTCCTCACCGTCAGCGCGTACGGCGGCCAAGTGCTCGGCTGGGAGCCGTCTCCCGGAGACCAGCGGCTGTATCTGAGCCCGCTGTCCCAGTGCGGCGATGGAGCGGCCCAGCGCGGAGGAGTGCCGGTCATCTTCCCGCAGTTCTCCGGGCGAGGCTCTCTGCCCAAGCACGGCTTCGCCCGGGACCGGGTCTGGCAGTCCGAGCCGGTCGAGGACGCCGAGGCGGCGGTCTGGCGCGCATGGCTGGAGCACGACGACGTCACGCTCTCGATCTGGCCGCATCCGTTCCGGCTCGCTCTCACGGCCAGAGCCAGCGCCAGCGCCCTGACCGTGGCTCTGGAGGTGGCCAATACCGGTGACCAGCCGTGGCCGTTCGCAGCCGCCCTGCACAACTATCTGACCGTGGGCAGCGATCGGGCTGCCCTGGCCGGCCTGGGGGATCATCCGCTGGAGCAGAACGCTGCACCGGGGGAGATCTCCGAGCCGGACGGCGATCGGGCCAACTGGCCGGCCCAGGAGCCACGCGACGTCCGGATTCTCGATGTCTCGCAGTCGATCTCGCTGCTCGATCCGCCCCGCTCGCCGCTACGACTGTCGGCCGGTGGATTCCCGGATCGGGTGATCTGGAATCCTGGCCCGAACTCGGGGATCGGCGATCTGCCGGACGGCGCCGAGCGCGCCTTCGTCTGCATCGAGCCCGCTCTGGTAGCGCCGGTCGAGCTGGCCGGTGGCCAGGTCTGGGCCGGTCAGCAGACCTTCACCATCGGCTGAACTTGGGCGCGGCGCCGACATCGAAACCGAGCGCTTCGCTGGCACCCGAACGAGTGCTGGACGGCGCCGAACAGGTCGCCTTCGGTATTCCCATATCGGCGCTGACCTGGGAGTTCTTCGGCTACTGATTACTCAGAGTAATTGGGTCTTTGCGTTCGCGCATTCATATGGCAGGCTCTCCGATGCACCGGCGCCGAGAGCGCCGGTGCACCAGTTTGAGCGGGTGGTCAGCAACCCCGCCCTAGGCGGCTTGGCCCAGGAACGCCTCCCATTGCGGATCGCGAACATCGGCCCCGCGCACCACCCAGGCCGGTCCGCGCGGCGGGCGGGGCCGGACCCGCAGATGCCAGCCCTTCTCCTCCGGGGTCCGGTCGCCCTTCAGGTTGTTGCAGCGCACGCAGCAGGCGACCAGGTTCTCCCAGCTGTCACCGCCGCCGCGAGACCGAGGCAGCACGTGGTCAACCGTGCCCGCATGCCCGCCGCAGTAGGCGCAGCGATGGTCGTCACGGCGGAGCACCCCGCGGCGGCTGACCGGCACACTGCGCGCGTGCGGCACCCTGACATACCGGACCAGAACGATCACCGACGGCCGGGGCAGGATCAGGCTGCCACTGATCACCGGATGCGGGCCATCAACGATCACCGTGGCCTTCCCAGCGAGGACGAGCACCAGCGCGCGGCGGAAGGAGACGACGGCCAGCGGCTCGTAGCCCGCATTGAGCACAAGCGTACGCATCTGGAAGACCCTCCCCTTCGTCAGGACATCGGCAGCAGTGCGACGGCGTCGCCAGCCCATTCGCCACGGACAGCAAGAGGCGCCGTTCTCAATGAACGACGCCTCGTGGGCAGCACGGCGGATATGTGTATGTGGTGCTGCGAACAGGCGTGAGCGAGGGTCATGCTGCGACAGGCATCCAGCATGCTGGCCTCCTCCCATCCGCTCGGGACCTGCCGTCGTGCTGACCATTCGTTCTGGCCAGTCGGCAGGGCCGTTGAGAGGAGGGTAAGCGACGCCGGCGCCTGAGATCACGCCCTTATCGGACACGTCTTTGCATAGATCCGCTCGGCATCGTCGCCTCTGGGGTCACACCCGGGCACCGCTGGCCTGCCGTGATCACCGGCTCGGCCCGCAGGAGTGCACTCGATGACCCACTTGGCTGGGCTCGTACGCTGATCTTGCTAGAGAGGAGCGCCCCCGGGAGAGGGCCGGACTCAGAGCACCCGGCCGAAGACGACGTCGCTGCTGAAGATCTCGCGCTTGGAGAACGAACTGCCGGTCCGGCCGGCGTCGTACATCATGTTGCCGCCCGCGAAGATGCCCACGTGGTAGGCGGCGCCGCCGGAGGTGAAGAACACCAGGTCACCAGCGCGAGCCTGGGAACGCGCCACCCGGGTGGAGGCCAGCATCTGCTGGTTCGCGGTACGCGGAAGATGGAAGCCGAGTTGCCCGTAGATGTAGCCGATCGCGCCGGAGCAGTCCCAGCCTCCGGGGGTGGTTCCGCCGTAGCGATAGGGGACACCGAGGTAGCGCGCGGCAATGGACAGCACCGAGGCTCCGCGGGCACTGCCGAACGCGCTGACCGGACTGCTGGGCAGGCTGTTCACAGCAGGAGCGGCGGCGGGATTCGCCGGGCGGTTCGGCACGGCCTTGAAGGCGCTGCTGCCGAAGCTGACGGTGGCGGCAGCTGGCGCGGCGATCGGCGCGGATGAGCTGTGAGAGACGGCGCCACCTGACAACAGCCCGCTGGCGAGTGAGAGTGCGGGCTGGACCGCGATCGGCGCGGTGACCGGAGCGGCCTGCGGGGCAGCACTCTTACTCAGCGCCTGGGCCGGAAGACCCATGGTGGCGACCAAGCCCGAGGACATCGCGATCACGACGCCACCGCGGCCGATGGTGCCGGCGCGCCCAGTGACGGAACTGGTCAGGTTGGTCAGGGGGGTGCTGGTTCGAACAGGCGCGCGGTGTCGCGCCATGGCTCGATCGGTCACGGTCAGCCTCTCCGACGCCTGCGAGGTGAGCTGTCGGGTTCGGGTGGAGGATTCACCCGGCCGGTACGTACTTTCCGGCTTCACCCCAAGGAGCACGGTCGCGCTTGGTCGTGCCCCAGAAGTGGTTCCCCCGCTTCTGCCATGCGGTGTCCGTGCCGACCCGTGACGGTGGCAGAACTCGGCGTCCGTCCCGGGTGCTTCTCGGAGGGAGAGAAGCGATCGCGAAGCTACATGAACATCAGGTCAGATGTCACGTCTGAGTCACGACGGCCGGAAAATGTTCAACGCACAGTGACGTTCATCGACTGTTCGGGTGAGGTTTTAACCGACAGATGATGGTGTTCCGACCTGGCCATACGGGCCGCTGCCCCCACGCTCAGACCGCCTCGACGAAGACGTACCGGGCCACGTCGGCCAGCAGCTGGATGCCCGCAGGACCAAGACCGGCGCCTCCGGCCTTGGCCAGTGACTCAGGGACGCCGGGCGGTCCGGCCAGGCTGATCCGGTAACCGCCCGGGGTCCGGGTGGCGTGCACCGTGTTGCCGGGCTTGACCCCAGCTCCGGCCAGCTCCCGCATCAGGTCGACGTCGATCTGCAGCCGCTCGCCCAGCCGCCGGACCAGCAGCCCATTGCTGGGCGCCTGAGCGATCGGGCTGTCGACGGCGTCCGGCAGGCTCTGCACCCCGGCCCGGAAGGCGCCGGGGGCGATCGCCGCCCCGCCCAGCTCGTCCAGCCCCGGGATCGGGTTGCCGTACGGGCTCTCCAGTGGATCGCTGAGCATGGCCAGCAGCTTCTCCTCGACGTGATCGCTCATCACGTGCTCCCAGCGGCAGGCCTCGTCGTGCACCAGCTCCCATTCCAGGCCGATCACGTCCAGCAGGAGCCGCTCGGCCAGCCGGTGCTTGCGCATCACCCTGGTGGCCTTGGCCCGGCCCGCCACGGTCAGCTCCAGGTGGCGGTCACCGGAAACGTGCAGTAGCCCGTCGCGCTCCATCCGAGCCACCGTCTGGGACACCGTTGGCCCCGAGTGCGCCAGGCGCTCGGCGATCCGGGCGCGCAGCGGGACGACGCCTTCTTCTTCGAGCTCGAAGATCGTCCGCAGGTACATCTCGGTGGTGTCGATGAGGTCGCTCACGTGCTCATTCTCCGCTACGGCAAGGCGTGCGTGCAGTCAAGACCCCGGAACTTCGCTCCGAGCGTGATTTCGCGGGTGCGACGGGGGCCAGGCGGCTCTATCGTGCGCTCGATGGCTGATCAGGTGCTGTGGTTCCGGCGGGACCTGCGGCTGGGCGACAATCCAGCGCTGGTGGCGGCCGCCGGTGACGGAAACCGGGTGGCCGGTCTGTTCGTGTTCGATCCCGCGTTGTGGGGGCCCTCTGGGCCGTCCCGGCAAGCATGGCTGCTGCGCTCCCTGGCCGCGCTGGCCCGTTCGATGAACGGCAATCTGGTGATTCGCCGGGGTAAGCCGGAGAACGTCGTCCCCCGGTTCGCCGAGGAGGCCGGCGCCCAGCAGGTGCACATCGCCGCTGACGCCGGGCCGTACGGGCGCAAGCGTGATCAGGCGGTGGCTCAGGCGCTGGAGGACGGCGGCCGGCGGCTGGTCCCGGCGGGCACCCCCTACGCGGTCGGCCCGGGCACGCTACTGAACGGCAGCGGCACCCCGTACAAGGTGTTCACCCCGTTCAGCCGGGCCTGGCTCGACCATGGCTGGCCCAAACCAGCGGATCCGGTGACCGCGCACTGGCGACGCGGGCTGGACAGCATCGAGTTGCCCGCTGAACCGGACTTGGGCGACCTGGAACTGCCGGACGCCGGAGAGGAGGCCGCCTCGCAGCGCTGGCAGGAGTTCCTGGCCGACGACCTGACCGGCTATGCCGATCGGCGCAACGATCCAGCCGCGAATGCGACGTCCCAGCTGTCGGCGCACCTGAAGTTCGGCGAGATCCATCCCCGCACCCTGCTGGCCGGGCTCGCCGGGCGGCGGAGCAAGGGCGCGGACGTGTTCCGGAACGAGCTGTGCTGGCGGGAGTTCTACGCCGACGTGCTCTGGCACCAGCCGCAGTCGGCCCGCGAGTACCTCCGGCAGGAGTACGCCAAGATGCGCTACGCGGCGCCGTCCAGGGCATTCGAGGCCTGGTGCGAGGGCCGGACCGGGTTCCCGATGGTGGACGCCGGAATGCGTCAGCTGCGCGCCGAGGGCTGGGTGCACAACCGGCTGCGGATGATCGTGGCCAGCTTCCTGGTCAAGGACCTGCACATCGAGTGGCAGCACGGCGCCCGGTACTTCATGCACTGGCTGCGGGACGGTGATCTGGCCAGCAACAACCATGGCTGGCAGTGGGTGGCTGGCTCCGGGACGGACGCCGCGCCCTACTTCCGGGTGTTCAATCCGGTCACCCAGGGCACCAAGTTCGATCCGTCCGGGGAGTACGTGCGCCGGTATGTGCCTGAGCTGCGGCATCTCCCGGGGCCTGCCGTACACGAGCCGTGGAAGCATCCGGACGGGTACGCGCACGGCTACCCCGAGCCGATCGTGGACCACAAGACGGAACGGGAAGAGGCGCTGGCCCGCTACGCCGAGATCCGCCGGTAGCTGCCTGCACCCACCGGGCAAAAGGAACAGTCCCCGGGCTGCCAGGTGTGGACCTGGCGCGCCGCGCTGGACGAGACGCGGCTCCCGGGGACTGCGGTGACTGCCTGGTATTCGCCGGCCACTGGGGCCCGACGGATGCCCCGACCACATTTGGGTACAAGGGCGTGGCGTCCGGCTGGCGGCTAGCTGGCTGCCACCTCACGCGTCCGATTGTCAATCACGCTTCGGACCACCTCCTTTCCCGTGTACGCACGAAGCTACGGCTTGGAAGAGGGCAAGGCAATGCGATAACCGGCGGCGAACCATAACTGAATGTAATGATCTGGTGACTTATTGGCATCAGCTCGTCCGGAATGGCCTCCAAGAGGCATCATCGACCGGTGACCGGCCCGATGCCCGCAGCCAGCTGGGACGGCGGTCTGCTGCAGCAGCCAGACATTTCACTAGCCCAGATCGAAGCAGCGATCGAGCAGTTGACCACCCGGCTGGCCGATGCGGACGCCGATCCGCTTCCCGCGCTGCGGGCCAGATACGAGTTGGCGGTGCATCGGCTCGGACCGGCCGGAGCCCAGGACGCCTTCGACGCCTGGGTGACTGCGGTCGAGCACCGCAACGCAGCGGACCCCGCGCCGATCGCCAGTTCGGCCGCTGCGATGCTCGGCGCCCTGCCCTGGTGCCCGCACTGCGAACTGGCCGACCAGGTCGAGCACGCCGCCGCCCTGGGCCGGGCCGAACAGGCCTGCCAGAGTGCCGGGCGGCTCCTGGACGCCGCGAGCGACCTGGGCGGCGTGGTGTGGC
>CALMAR010000333.1 GCA_937859855.1 uncultured Kineosporia sp. | reverse complement strand
GCAGTTCGGCGACGTCGGCCATCGCGCGGGGCCGGGCCCCGCGGAAGCTCTGAGTGGCGGCGTCCGGATCACCAGCCACCAGCACGTCGGCACCGCCGCCAGCCAGCAGGATCAGCAGCCGCTGGGTGGCCACGGTCAGCTCCTGCGCGTCGTCCACCACGATCAGCTGCCTCGCCCGGTACTCAGCGTCGAGCAGATCGGGGTCCGACCGGAGCAGATGGGCGGCGGCGTCCACGATCCCGGCCGCGTCGTAAGCACCCGGGGTGGCCAGCGCAGTGACGTCGGTGTACTCGGCCAGCACCTGGGCCGCCGCGATCCAGTCCAGGCGCCCGTGCGAGCGACCCATATCGGCCAGGTCGGACGGCACGAGCCCGCGCTCGACTGCGCGCATCAGCAGGTCGCGCAATTCTTCGCGGAACCCGCGCAACCGCCGGATCTGCTCGCTGGTGGCGGCCGGCCAGTTGGGCGGGTCGGCCCAGCCCTCGTCGTGGCCCTGCAGCAGCTCGGCCAGCACCCGGTCCTGCTCGGCGCCGGAGATCAGCCGCGGAGCCGGTTCGCCATCCAGCACCCGCGCCATCCGCAGCACGCCGAACGCGTAGGAGTACGGCGTGCGGGCCATCGGCTCGCGCACCGTGCTGGCGATCCGGGCCGACAGCAGATCGCGCAGCCGGGCCGCGGCGACACGAGTCGGAGCCAGGGCCAGCACGGACGAGGGGGCCAGGCCGTCCCGGTGTATGCGGGCGGCCACGGCCTCGACCAGCACGGAGGTCTTACCGGTGCCGGGCGCCCCGAACACCACTACCGAGCCCGAGCCCTGAGTGCGGGCTATCAGCTGGGCCTGGACGTCGTCCGGATCGAACGGCGGGGCCGGTTCCCGGCGGGGCGCGACCAGCCGGATGGCCGGGCCCGCCAGCGCCGGAGCCGTTGTCACGCCCGACATCTCACCACAGGCCGGGGTCAGCCCAGCGGATGATCGCCGGCTGCGCCCCGAATTGCCGCTTAAGGCTCAAGTTTCCCGGGCCAGGCCGCCGATCAGGCAGCCGGGGCTCAGCCACCGTCCCAGCGGGCCAGAGTCAGGTCGACCCGATCACCGCCGGACCGAAGCGGCGTCCCCTCCGCCTTGTACCGGGGCAGGGCCCGGGACTCCAGGCCGGCGGCTGGACGGCCGTCCGCGCGCAGGACCCGCCACCAGGGCACACCCGAACCCCAGCGTGAGAGCACGTTCCCGACCCGGCGCGGCCCGCCTCCACCCACGATCCCGGCGATGTCGCCGTAGGTGAGCACCTTGCCCGCCGGGATGCGTTCGACCAGGTCCAGCACCAGGCCAGCGAACTCGTCGGCGTCCACCAGCCTCAATCTAGAAGCAGCGCCCGCACTGCCGCTGGGGGACGGCGTTTCCAAGGCGGCCCGGCCGCCGGGCCGCTCGCCGTATGCTCGACCGGCCCTGCGAACAGCGCCCCGGCCGAGAGGACGAACCCCGATCCGACATGGTCTTCTCCTCACCGACCTTCCTGTTCCTGTTCCTGCCCCTGACCCTGCTCGCCTACCTGGCCATCCCAGCTGGCTGGCGCAACGCCGGCCTGCTGCTGGCCAGCGTGATCTTCTATGTCTGGGGGTCGGGTGCGCAGGTGCTGGTGCTGCTCTACGTCAGCCTGGTCAGCTGGGGCGGCGTGCTCGTGCTGCGGCGCCGGGCCGATCGGGCCCAGCTCCGGACTGAGCTGATCCCGGCCCGGATCCGGGTGCTCGAACCGGTGGCCGCGGGACCGGTGGCGGTACTGCAGCGGACATCCCAGAGCGCCGTCGACGACGCCGAGGAGCTCGGCAAGCCCGCCCAGCCCCAGGTCGAGCGGGTCATGGTGGCGCTGCTGATCGCCCTGCTGCTGATCCCGATCATCTCGTTCAAGTACCTGCCGCCCCTGGACGGCCTGCTGAGATCAGTGGGCTGGTCCGGCGCGCCGTCGCTGCACTGGGCCCTCCCGCTGGGCATCTCGTTCTTCACCTTCCACGCCATCTCCTACGTGGTCGACTCCTGCCGCGGTGACCTGCCGCCGGAGCGGAACCTGCGGGACTACCTGCTCTACCTGTTCCTGTTCCCGCATCAGATCGCCGGGCCGATCGTGCGGTTCCGGCAGATCGCGGCCGAACTCAGGGACCGCCGGGACGTCACCCTGGACAACGCCGGCTACGGCATGACCCGGTTCTCCTGGGGGCTGTTCAAGAAGGCCTGCATCGCGGACTCGGCCGGGGTGGTGGCCGGCACGTCGTTCGCGATGGCCAGCGCTGACATGAGCCGGGCGACGGCCTGGGCCGGCGCGCTGGCCTACGCCGTGCAGATCTACTTCGACTTCAGCGGCTACTCCGACATGGCCATCGGGCTGGCCGCGGTCTTCGGATTCCGGTTCCCGGAGAACTTCAACTCTCCCTACCGCAGTCTCGGGCCGGCCGACTTCTGGCGGCGCTGGCACATCACCCTGTCCAGCTGGTTCCGCGACTACGTCTACATCCCCCTCGGCGGCAACCGGCACGGCCCAGTGGTGGAGTACGGCGCGCTGCTGGCCACCTTCTTCCTGACCGCGCTCTGGCACGGCGCGACCTGGACCTTCCTGGTCTGGGGCGGGCTGCACAGCGCGGCTCTGCTGGTCGAGCGGCTGACCGGGTTGCGCCGCCTGACCGGCTGGGTGGGTGCCCGCCGGCTGCTGACGGCGCTGTTCATCGTGATCAGCTGGGTCCCGTTCCGGGCGCCGAGCATGCACGACGCCGTCCTGATCTGGCGGGCGATGCTGTCCGGCAGGTGGGGGCCGCCGGCTCCCGAGGTCCTGCTCGCGCTGACCCCCTGGACGGCGATCGCGGCCGGGATCGGCCTGCTCGCGTTCTTCGGGCCTGGCTCCCGAGACGATGCCCGAACCGGGTTCACTCTGGTGCACGGTCCGCAGGCCGCGTTCCGTTATCCAGTGGCGATGGTGACCGCTCCGCTCCTGCTGGTGGTCAGTGTGGTGTCGATGATGTGGCTGGATTTCAGCCCTTTCCTTTACTTCCAGTTCTGATCGGTCACTTTGTGTCATGCTATTCCGGTGACCCGAGCCTCGTCCCCGGCCACTGAGCCGGAGCTGACGGGTGGCTCTCCGGCTGCGCCGGGATCGGCGTCCGGCCGCGTCCGGCGGGGCACCACCGCGCTGAACCAGACCCGGCTGCGGACGGCCGAGGATGACACCCTCGAGGTGATCTGGGCTCCGGACGAGCCGCGCCCGGCGGTCACCGAACTGTTCCACGGCACGGACGCCGCCGATCGCGCTCCGGCTGATCCGGGCGCTGCGGAGGCCCTTGGTGCGCTCCTGTTCCAGCTCAGGACCGAACGCCGTCGCAGGCGCAGCGTGAAGTACGCCCGGCTGCTGAGCGCGGGGGTGGCGGCAGGACTGCTCGGGGTGTGGCTGCTGCACCCGCCGGCCGCCGGCGGCGACGAGAACCGCACCGAGGCGGCCTTCCCCCGGGTGGACGCCAGCGGCGTCGCCAGCGGCTCGGCCTTCCGGCAGACCGACGCGGCCCTGCGCGATCGGCTGGCGCTGCGGGAGTACGTGGTGAGCGCGATCGGGGCCGCCGCCAAGAACCGGTTCGGAGTCAGCCTAAGCCCCCAAGTTGTTCTCGGCGACGGTGGAACTCCTTTCACAGCCGAGGATTTCACCCTCCCCTGCGAGCGCCCGTTCGATCCGGGCAAGATCAGTAGTAGCCTCGGCCAGCTACGGGCGATCGGGCGGCGAACCGGCAAGACGATCACGGTGGCGATCGCTCCGGACAAGTCGTCGATCCTGACCGATCAGCTCGGCCGTTTCGGCTCGGCGCTGATGTCATGCTCGAACCGGGTCAGGACCAGTACCGAACAGCAGTGGGCCGGCGACGGCACCGCCCCGGTGGTGACCATGTGGAAACAGATGGCGGCAGTGGAGAAGGCTGAGCCGGGCCAGGCCTTCCAGCACGGCGACACCCACTGGACCAGCCGGGGCGCACTGGTCTTCTCTCAGACGCTGGTCGAGCACCTGATCGCCCAGGGCGAGGCGCCGGAGTCGCTCGAGGGTCAGCCGCACGCCACCCGGGCCCCGGATGAACTGGCAGACGCCGACCTGTTCCGGATGCTGGGCACCCCCCGGCAAGAGATGGTGCCGGTCTGGCTGGTGAGCCGGCCCGAGGTGACAGTGACCGGCCACCACATCGATATGCCGTCCGGCCGGGGCATGGCAATGTATCAGACCGTAACCCGGCCCGGCGTGCCGCTGATCACCGGGTCAACCCTGGTCGTGCACGACTCGTTCTTCATCCGGGCCGAGCCGCAGCTGGCGCCGTTCTTCCAGGATCTGACCGGGATGCAGTGGGGCGACTTCATCACCGCCGTCGACCATCACACGCTGCCCCACTTCGACCGGATCATCATCGAGACCGTGCAGCGCGGCTGGCCGCAGCGAGCGACCTGGCTGGAGCCGGGGCAGAGCATCTACCAGGCACTGGCCGCCGAACTGGCCACCGCCAGTCAGTGATCTTCAGCCGGTGGCGGTGACGCCTCACGGCGACGAGAGATCCACCCGGTCAGCGTCCTGATCGAGGACCGTGTCAAGATCGTCATCGCCTCGGGCGGCCAGCGCCCACCAACTCGCTCGAGGACCACACCCGGCGACCAGTGCTGGACAACTTTCTACCGTGAGGGGGTGTCCTTGAGCGGAAGCTGCGCCGATGCCAGCAGCTGGAGCTTGTCGGCCGCGTCGCTTCCCTGGTCCGGGTAGTAGATCACCAGAACTTTGCCCTCGACCGGGAACTTGTCCCGGTGGAGCGTCAGCCGTCCAACGGCCGGGTGGTTCACGGTGAGGGTGCCGCCGGTGAGTGCGGCCACGTCGTGCCGTGCCCAAAGCGCGCGAAATCGGGCACTGGCAAGTGAGAGTTCGCCCACCAGCTCGACGGCTCTCGGGTGACTCACGTCGTCGGCGAGATTGCGGCGGAACACGGCCACGAACTCTCCCGCGGACTTCTCCCAGTCCGATTGGAAAGCCTGTTCTTCGGGGTCCAGGAGCAGCGACCGGAGCCGGTTGTTGCCCGGCTGCAATCGAGGGGACAGCGCACTCGCGAGGGAGTTCGCGGCCAGGACGTCAAGAAACCGGCCCTCGACGAACGCCGGCAGGCCGATGGCCGCCAGAAGATGTCTCATCCGGGCCGGTACCCGCTCGGCGGTGGCCGTTCGGCGGGAGCGCTGCCGGGGTGCGGTCAGGCTGAGCAGATGCTCCGTCTCGACATCGTCGAGACGGAGCACCCTCGCGATGGCCTGCAGGATCTGCGGCGATGGATTGCGGTCGCGCCCGCGCTCCAGCCGGAGGTAGTAGTCGGCGCTGATCCCGGTGAGCAGGGCAACTTCTTCGCGGCGCAGCCCCGGTACCCGCCGATGCGAACCCGCTGCGATGCCTGCCTGCTCAGCAGTGACCAGATCCCGCCGGGCCCGCAGGTATTCGCCCAGCCGGTTGGGCGCTTGCGCGTTGTCCATGGCCGACACGCTAATCCCCGGGCAAGGAAGCAGAGGGGGCCCTGACACTCCCTGGACCGGCAGGGACCTCCCGCCCGGGCGCGCACAGGCCGAGTCTTGAGGTTCATCCACCGGTTCCGGCACGAAAGGCGCAGACCATGCAGATGACCAACCGCACCGTGTTGATCGTTGGGGGCACGTCCGGCATCGGGCTGGGACTCGCGCGCCGATTCGCAGCGGCCGGTAACACCGTGATCGCCGGCAGCCGGAACACCGGCCGCGCCGGAGACCTCGAAACGGTGACGATCGACGTCACCGACCCAGCCTCGATCACAGCGGCTCGCGATCAGGTGCTGGACGCGCATCCAGGTCTGGACGTCGTGATCACCATGTCGGGCGTCATGCTCGCCGAAGATCTCCGTGATCCCGCCCACATCGCCAGCACCCAGACAACGCTCGCGACCAATGTTTTCGGCACTATCCGGACGATCGACGCTTTCACGCCACACCTCCTGGACCGGGGAGCGGGGACGATCATCACCGTCACTTCGGGGATCGCGTTCCTGCCCTTCCCGCTCATGCCCACCTACGGCGCGTCCAAGGCTGCGATTCACGCGTACACAGAGGCCCTGCGCGCTCAGCTCAGCGGCACCGGCATCGAGGTCGCCGAGCTGGTGCCGCCGGCCGTCGCGACAACGCCCGAGCAGAAGGAGCTGAACCCCGCCGCGCTCGACCTGGGGGCCTTCCTTGACGAGGTCTGGTCGCTGCTGTCGCAGGAGACGACGCCGAAGGAGATCCTGGTCGAGGCGGTCCGGCAACATCGATGGGCCGAGCGCGAGGGCACCTACGAAGCCCTCGTCGAGCGCCGCTCCGCTTCGCTGAAGAACCTTCCCAACCGCTGACCCGCAGGTCATCGAGCGAGTGCCGGGCGGCTTCTGGCCGCACGAACCCGGGTCAGTAACGGGGCTGGGCCGGATCGATCTGGTCGATCCAGGCCAGCACCCCGCCCTTCACCTCGAACACATCCTCGAAGCCATTCTGCCGCAACAGTTCTGCTGCTCGAGCCGATCTGGCCCCGGACTTGCAATGCAGGACGATCGGACGCTGCACGGCGTCCAGATCCTTGAGGCTGCCGATCACATCGGCCTCCAGCTGAGCCAGCGGCAGACTGGCCGCGCCCGGGATCCGGGCCAGCTCCCGCTCGAACGGCTCGCGGACGTCGATCAGCAAGAAATCCCGCTCACCGCGTTCCCTTTCGGCAAGCCAGGCCGCGAGCTGGGCGGCCCCGATCAGGTCTGTGGCTGGAGACGACGCGGACAGCCCGCAGAAGGCAGCGTAATCCGGGGCCAGCTGGGTCACCGCAGAGGCGGCGGCGGCCCGGCGCACACTGACCGTGTCCCAGCCGCCACCCAGCGCATCGAAGATCATCAAGCGGCCGAGCAGCGGGTCGCCGAAGCCACAGATCAGCTTCACCGCTTCCACCGCCATTGCCGAGCCGATCGCCGCGCAGACCACGCCGAGCACGCCGCCCTCGGCGCAGGACGGGACCGATCCGGGCGGCGGTGGCTGCGGATGCAGGTCGCGGTAGGTCACCGGCTGGGCCGGAGCCGGAGGGGCGGACCAGAAGACGCTCAGCTGGCCGTCGAACTGATACACCGATCCCCAGACGCAGGGCAGGCCCAGAACGCTGCAGGCGTCCGACACCAGGTACCGGGTGGCGAAGTTGTCAGTGCCGTCCAGCACCAGGTCATAGCCGGCCAGCAGGTCCAGCGCGTTCGTCTCGGTGAGCCAGTCGCGGATCGCGGTGATCCGGACCAGTGGATTGATCGCTGCCACCGCCTCGGCCGCACTCTCAGCCTTGGGCCGCCCGACATCGCCGGCCCCGTGCACCACCTGGCGCTGCAGGTTGGAGGTCTCGACCAGATCGCCGTCCAGGATGCCGATCGTGCCCACCCCGGCCGCGGCCAGATAGGTCAGCACCGGACTACCGAGACCGCCGGCTCCGATCACCAGCACCCGGGCCGCAGCCAGCCGTCGCTGACCCAACTGGCCGACCTGAGGCAGCAGCAGATGCCGGGAGTAGCGCTCGATCTCCGGCGGGGTCAGCGGTGGCCCAGGCTCGGCCAGCGGCGGAAGGCTCACCCCTCCAGTCTGAACCCTGGCCCGGACGGCCCGGCTAGGGGTAGGGCCACGGGTTGGGCCGGCAACCCTGCAGGCTCTTGGTCTGCTGCTGCATCACCGGAGCCAGCTGGCCCGGGCCCGCACAGAACTCGTGGCCGTGCCCGAGCGCGTGCCCCACCTCGTGGTTGATCAGATATTCGCGATAGCCGGTGCGATCCGAGCCGTAACCGGGAATGGCCTTGACCCAGCGATAGACAGTGATCACCGCGGCGTCCCCGCTGTGGCAGGACAGGTGCCCGAATGTGTGCAGTGGCAGGCACATCCGGGCCGAGGTCTGCGGTGAGGCCAATACCACCCGGACGTCGTACCCGGCCCGGTCCACCCGGTCGAAGTGCCGGGCGCCCCCGTGGCCCCAGCTGCGGCGGTCGTTCAGCGTAGCCAGCACGAATCCGGCGAACCGGGCGCCGTCCACGTTCAGGCCCTTCTCCACCTGGATCTCGACCCGGACTCTGCGCCCAGCATCCGACTCGGCCCGATCAGTGCCGGGCACGGTGACGAAGCGGCCGCTGCCCGCGCTGCTGAACCGGGCCGAGAGCAGCCCGGCCGCCAGGTCGGCCCGGGTCAGTCCGTCCGGAAGCGACCGGGATGCCGTCGAGGTCGCCGTGACCGGCACCCTCGGGGACGCCGCTGAGCCTGGGGACGGCGCCGGGCTCGCGGTCACCGCCGGGCCCGACGTCGTGAGGAGAGGGCCATTCGGAGCATCGC
>CALMAR010000332.1 GCA_937859855.1 uncultured Kineosporia sp. | reverse complement strand
ATCCCGGGCCGCTCGGAGCGAGGCGTCCAGCGCCTGCGTCAAGTCGTGCGCGGCCAGCGCGTGCCGGGCCTGCTCGGCGGCGGCGTCACCGGATCCCTCCTGACTGGCCGCACGCTCAGCCAGTAGCCGGGCTATCGCCGCGTGCAGACGGACCCGCTCGCCGGGCAGCAGATCCTCGTAGACCGCCTCCTGGAGCAGGGCGTGCCGGAATCCGAACCGGTCGCCGTCGTCGGCCACCAGCACCTGGTGAGCCACCGCGTCCCGTAGTGCGGCGTCAGACCCGGCGTCCGGCCAGGACATCGAGGTGGACGCGGCCGCCCGCAGCAGCCGGTCATCGATCCGGAACGCCCCGATCACCGACGCTGTCCGGACCAGCTGCTGAGTGGCTGGTTGCAGCCGCTCCAGCCGCTCGATCAGCAGGTCAGCGAGTGCGGCGGGAAGCCGCCCGTCGCTGGCCTGAGCCGAGAGCAGCTCTTGGGCGAAGAATGCGTTGCCGGACGAGCGTTCGCCGATCCGGCTCACCAGAGCCGACGAAACCTGGCCTTGGTTAACGGATTCTAGGAAAGCGGCCAGTTCGTCATGATCGAACGGCCGCAGTTCCATCAGCTCGGCCGCCGGCAGCCGGATCAGTTCGGCCAGAAGCGACCGGACCGGGTGCCGGCGATGCAGGTCGTCGGCACGATAGGTGGCCAGGATCAGCAGCGGGTCGCTGCCCAGCCGGGTCAGCAGAAAACGCAGCAGGTCACGGGTGGACTGCTCGGCCCAGTGCAGATCCTCGATGATCAGCACCAGCGGCGCCACCGTGGTGCTGATCCGCGACAGCGCCTCGCTGACCGCTTCGAACAGGGCCAGCCGGTCCAGGTCGGCGTCCGCTCCGGCTCTGGGCTGGCTGGGCGCCGCGGCCGACTGGGTGGATGGCCGGTCCCGGCCGATCAGATGGGCCAGCCCAGGCCGCATCTCGGCGATCTGAAGGACGACGTCAAGGGTCTTCTGGGCCTGAGCTCCGGCGCCGGGCTGCTGCCCCTCCCGCAGGACCTGAGCCAGCGCCTCGGACAGCGGCAGGTAGGGCAGGGCGCCGGAGCCGAGATCGACGTTGCGGCCGGTCAGCACGATCACCCCGCTCTGCCTGGCCCGGCGCCCGAATTCGGCGGCCAGGCTGGTCTTTCCGACCCCCGCGTCGCCGGCCAGCAGCACGGCGGCCGACGTTCCGGCCACCGCGCCGCTCAGCAGTTCACGCAGGCGCTGGAGCTGGGCGTCGCGCCCGATGAACGGTGCCGTGCTCCGAACTGCAGCCACGTCGTCCATCGTGTCACCCATCCGTTCCGCGCTGCCGTGTGCTGTGCTCGTCGCTGGGCGCGGACGGAGCGGATGATCGCCTGGCGCTGGGCGCCCTGCTCGGCCCGGCGGGACAGGTCCAGTTGTGATCCGTGGAATCCGTCCACGCTGACTCCGCCCAGGACTTGTCTGTGCAGTGCCGGGCTGTGCAGTGCTGGGCTGAGAAGTAGAGACCGGGCTCCGGTGCTCATGGTGTCCTCCTTGGTGGATGTCGTGCTTACAGCCTGTCCGCCAGCACCCGGCTCCGGATCCGGCAGTCAGGCAGGACCTCAGCTCCTGAGGCCTTAGATCCACCGCTGATCGCCGCCGCTGGGCGGTCAGGCCTCAGGGTGCTGCTGGGCCCGTGTCCGGCAGCAGCGGGCGGAGGGATGAGCCAGGATGGGCCCCAGTTGCGTCCGGGCGTCGAACCAGAGCGCTCAGCGATCGAAGGAGACCGATGAGCACCAGGTTGTTGATCCGAAACGGCACCGTCATCACCCCGGACGCGCCGCACGGGCGAGCCGCCACCGATGTGCTGGTCGTGGACGGCACCATCGCGAGCGTCGGCCCGGCAGGCGAATCAGTGGACGCCGAGGTGATCGACGCGACCGGCACCGTGGTCGTACCCGGCTTCGTCGACACCCATCGTCACAGCTGGGAGACCGCGATGCGGGGCTCGCTGCCGTCCTGTTCGCTCGGCGGCTACCTGCAGGCCGTCAACGGCCAGGCGGCACCGCGGTACACACCCGAGGACATCCGGATCGGCACTCTGGCCGGCGCGCTCGACGCCCTGAACGCCGGCGTCACGACGATCTTCGACTGGTCACACTGCAACAACACCCCTGAACATGCCGACGCCGGTGTCGCAGGGCTGCGGGAGGCGGGAATCCGGGCCGTTTACGGGCACGGCACGCCCTCGCTCGAGGGCTGGTGGTTCTTCTCCGGCAAGGAGCATCCTGACGCCCGCCGGGTCCGGGAGACCCACTTCTCCTCCGACGCCGGCCTGCTGACCTTCGCGCTGGCGGTCAGAGGCCCCGTGATGACCTTGCCGCACGTCGTCGAGCACGACTGGCGGCTGGCCCGGGAGCTCAACGCGCTCATCTCCGTCCATGCGGGCATGCGCGTCACCGGCTTCGACATGAGGATGGTGGCCGAGCTCGAGCAGCAGGGCCTGCTCGGTGCGGACACGGTGTACGTGCACGCGAACACGTGGACGGACGAGGACTTCGCGCTCGTCGCGGCCAGCGGCGGCCGGGTCTCGATCACCCCCCTCGTGGAGATGGTGATGGGTCACGGCCGGCCGCCGATGCTGCGTTCGCTCGCCGCCGGTGTCCGCCCCGGACTGGGAACCGACGTGGCGACCACCGTCCCCGGGGACCTGTTCACGCAGATGCGGCAGGCACTGGCGTGGAACCGGATCCAGTCCTTCCCGGACGACCAGTCGGTGGACTTCGAGTCGTCGTACACGGAGCAGGACGCCTTTCTGGCCGCCACTCGCGACGGTGCCGCCGTGTGCGGCCTGGAGAACCGGGTAGGAGCAATTCAGGAGGGACTGGACGCCGACATCGTTCTGGTCCGGACGGACATGATCAACACGGCGCCGGTCTCCGATCCGCTGGCGACCGTCGTCTGTATCGCCGACGTCTCCAACGTCGACACGGTGCTGGTCCGCGGGGAGGTCAAGAAACGGGCCGGCGTGCTGGCGGGCGTGGACCTGCCGAAGCTCCTGGCCGAGCTGGGGACCTCCCGGGAGAACGTCCTGGGGGGCAGTCAGACGTGACGCACCGCTGACGCGTGTTCGGGCGGCTGCAGCCCCGGGGGATCCTCGGCCTGCCACGCGGGCCCCTGCCCGAGGCAGGCTGCTGCGGATGCGCATTCGTATCCTGGCCGGCAGCCGAGGTGGCAGACGGGAGGCGCAGCGAGTGGTCGGGTCCGGGACGGTGATCAACGTCGCCAGTGTCCTGGTCGGTTCCGGTGCCGGTGTGGCGCTCGGGCATCGCCTGCCCCAGCGCACCCGAGATGTCGTGACCGACGGCCTGGGCCTGATTACCCTGCTCGTCGCGGCGCTGTCGGCGGCCGCCGTGGCCGATCCCGCCCTGCGTGCGGCCGTTGGCTCCGGGGCGGTCATCGTCGTCCTGGGGTCGGTGCTGATCGGCGGCATCGCCGGTTCGCTGCTGCGCTTCGAGGACAGGCTGGAGGGTGTGGGCGAACGCATTCGGTCGGTCAGCCTGCGCCGCCGCCGGGCCGCCGCGATGACGGCGGATGCGGACCAGGAGCCAGACGCCGCTAGCGCGACAACCGAGCAAGCCGCAGCCGCCCGTTTCGTCGACGGTTTCGTCACCGCCTCGTTGGTCTTCTGCGTCGGACCGCTCGGCATCCTGGGCGCCCTGTCCGACGGGCTCGGCCGCGGCGTCGATCAGCTGCTCCTGAAGTCGGTCCTCGACGGCTTCGCGTCGCTGGCCTTCGCCGCTTCCCTCGGCTGGGGCGTGGCCGCCTCCGCCATCGTTGTCGCCGTCTACCAAGGCCTGTGGACCTTCATCGGCTGGTCCCTGGGTGGCCTTCTCTCCGACGCCCAGATCGCCGCACTCACCGCAACCGGTGGCCTCCTGCTGGCAGGCATCGGCCTGCGCCTGCTGCGGATCCGGTCCGTCCCGGTCGGTGACCTTCTGCCCGCGTTGCTGGTCGCGCCCCTGATCGTCTGGGTCGTCTCCGCCCTGACCTGACCTCATGCAGGACCCGGACCCCGTTCTGAGGCATCGCCTGGCCGGCGGCTGACGATGGACAATGACCGCCATGGCTGACGCGGACGTGATCGTGGTCGGGGCCGGGCTGGCCGGGCTGGTGGCGACCGCGGAACTGGCCGAGGCCGGGCGGCGGGTGCTGCTGCTGGACCAGGAGCCGGAGAACTCGATCGGCGGCCAGGCGTTCTGGTCATTCGGCGGCCTGTTCCTGGTCGACTCCCCGGAGCAGCGCCGGATGGGGATCAGGGATTCGGCCGAGCTGGCCTGGCAGGACTGGCAGGGGAGTGCCGGATTCGACCGGCCAGAGGACCACTGGCCCAGGCGCTGGGCGCAGGCCTACGTCGAATGGGCCGCCGGAGAAAGCCGCGGCTGGCTGAAAGAGCTTGGCATCGGCCTGTTTCCGATCGTCGGCTGGGCTGAGCGGGGTGGGGCGTCGGCGACCGGGCCCGGCAACTCGGTGCCGCGATTCCACGTCACCTGGGGGACCGGGCCGGGTGTGGTCGAGCCGTTCGAGCGGCAGGTCCGGGCCGGGATGGAATCCGGACTGGTCAGCTTCCGGGCCCGGCACCGGGTGGACGAGCTGATCAGCTCCGGCGCTGGCGTGACCGGCGTACGGGGGTCGATCCTCGAACCCAGTTCCGTGCTGCGCGGCCAGCCCAGTTCCCGAACGGTCATCGGAGACTTCGAGCTGGCCGCCGGTGCGGTGATCGTGACCTCGGGCGGGATCGGCGGTGACCACGACCTGGTCCGGAAGAACTGGCCGGCCCGGATGGGGCGCCCGCCCGCCAGCATGCTGTGCGGCGTCCCCGCCCACGTCGACGGGCGGATGCTGCGGATCACTCAGGATGCCGGGGCCAGCGTGATCAACGAGGACCGGATGTGGCACTACACCGAGGGCATCCAGAACTGGGATCCGATCTGGCCCGGCCATGGGATCCGGATCCTGCCCGGTCCCTCGTCGCTCTGGCTGGACGCGCTGGGGCGGCGCCTGCCCGCGCCGCTCTTTCCTGGCTTCGACACCCTGGCCACGCTGGAACACATCGTGGCCACCGGCTACGCCCACACCTGGTTCGTGCTCACCCAGCGGATCATCGAACGCGAGTTCGCCCTGTCCGGGTCGGAGCAGAACCCCGACCTGACCGGCCGGGACTGGCGGCAGGTACTGGGCCGGATCCGCCCAGGCGCTCCGGCCCCGGTGCAGGCGTTCGTGAACAAGGGCGCCGACTTCGTCACCGCGTCGTCCCTGCCCGGCCTGGTGGCCGGGATGAACCGGCTGACCGGGCATCCGCTGCTCGATCCGGGCGCGCTGACCCGGATCGTCGAAGCCCGCGACCGCGAGGTGGAGAACGCCTTCGGCAAGGATGCGCAGCTCACCGCCGTCCGCGGCGCTCGCCGGTACCGCGGCGACCGGCTGATCCGGGTGGCCAGACCGCATCGGCTGCTCGACCCCAAGGCAGGGCCCCTGATCGCGGTGAAGCTGCACATTCTGACCCGCAAGTCGCTGGGGGGCCTCGAGACCGACCTGGATGCGGCCGTCCTGGCCCCGGGCGGAGCGCCGATCCCGGGTCTGTTCGCGGCCGGGGAGGTGGCCGGTTTCGGCGGCGGCGGCGTCCACGGTTATCGGTCGCTGGAGGGAACGTTTCTGGGCGGTTGCCTGTTCTCCGGCCGGATCGCCGGCCGATCAGCGGCCCGCTGACCCACTGCCATCACCGATCGAGGAGTCTCACCCATGTTGAACGACGCGGCCCGCGCGGCCATCGACTCGAACCGGCTCGGGCATCTGACCACGCTGAACGCCGACGGCAGCCCGCAGACCACGGTGATCTGGGCCGGGATGGAGGGCGACACCGTCGTGATCGCTTCGCTGGACGAGCGGGCCAAGATCCGCAACGTCCGGCGTGATCCCCGGGTGAGCCTGTCGATGGAGGCGCAGGGCTCGACCGGCGGCCTGCCCAACTACCTGGTGGTCGAGGGTGAGGCGGTGGTGATCAGCGGCGGGGCGTTCGAGTGGCTGCAGCATCTGGCCGTGCAGTACATCGGCCCGGACTCCGGCTTCCCGGACGAATCCCGGCGCCGCCCCGGCTACCGGATCGTGATCACACCCACCCGAGTTCGCGGCGTCGGACCCTGGTAGGCCGTCCAGCCGTCCAGCCGTCCAGCCGTCCAGCCGTCCAGCCCTCAGACCAGGCCACCGGCCGGGCCGCGGGCGACCGCGTACCCGATCAGCGGGATCGGCGGGACGGCGATCAGCAGGATGGTCCACGGCAGGCTCACCCCGGCAGCCGGCAGCAGCCCGGCAATCGCCAGCACCGCCACCGCTGCCGCGATGATGGGACCGCCAGCGCTGACCGAGGCCGCATGCAGCGGAGCGTTCAGGCCCCAGATCAGAACCATGAACAACGCCACGGGGATCGCCACCGACAGCGCCACGCCGCGGTCGCTGATCTCCAGATGGTGCAGCAAGGCGGCAGCCACCACTTCCAGGCCGGCCGCCAGCGCACCGAGGGCGCCGTGGACGAAGAAGTGCCCGTAACCCCAGTAGAACGACCACCGCCGATGCGTGGCCAGGCCCTCGCCGGACGGCTTCAGGAAGTACAGCCACCACAGCTCGAAGATGATCATCAGGCTGGCGATGAAGGCGATCACGACGTCCGCGCTCCAGCCGGCCTCGTCGATGGACGCCTGGATCGCGACCGTGGCCGACACCACGCACTCACCCAGCACGATGATGGTGAACAGGCCATAGCGCTCGGCGATGTGATGCGGGTGCCAGGTGGTCATGCTGCTCCGCTCGGCCACGAACGGTACCGAGATCTCGGCCAGCGCCAGCAGGATGAAGGACAGCGCCGCCGCGGCCGGCCGGTCCTCCAGCAGCAGCCGGAACAACCAGAGGACCTGAAGGACGGCGATCAGGCCCGCATACCGCCGGGTCGCCGTCCGGTGCTCCGGGTCGGATCGGGAGGCCCTCAGCCACTGCGCCACCATGGCGATCCGCATCACGAAGTAGCCGATGACCACGGCGGTGAACCGGCCCTCGAACGCCTGCGGCACCCCGGCCGCGACGATCAGCACGCCGGCCATCTGCACCATGGTCAGCAACCGGTAGGGGACGTCGTCGGTGTCGTAGGCCGAGGCGAACCAGGTGAAGTTCATCCAGGCCCACCAGATGGCGAAGAACACCAGCAGGAATGAGCCCAGCGCTGGGCCGGGGCGATCCTCTTCCAGCTTGTGCGCTGTGGCCACCGCCGCCTGGGCCACCGCCACCACGAAGGTGAGATCGAACAGCAGCTCCAGTGGAGTGGAGGTGCGGTGGCTCTCGTTGGTCGGCCGGGCCGTCATCGGCACCCGCCAGCGGCTGGACGCGGCGGTCGGTGGCGAGGTCGGCGTCACCTTGCGAATCCTGGCATGCGGGACGGCGGCCAGTCGCTGCCGAACGGCTCAGCTGCGCCGAACTGTTCAGGCAGCGCCGAACTGTTCAGGCAGCGCCGAACTGTTCAGGCAGCGCCGATGGTGCGGATGCCGGGAATGGGCGGTCCCGCTGGAGCAGCGCCCGGTGTGGCCGGACCGGCGTCCGAGATCCGGGCCGCGACCGCGCGCAGACCGGCGGCGGCGCATTGATGCAGCAGCCAGGTGCCGTCGTCGGTCTCGCCCAGCCGATCCAGCAACCGCTGGGCGGCGGCCGCGTCCCGCAGCAGGGTGGCTACCTCCAGGCGGGCCAGCACCTCGGCCAGCTCGGCCGAACGCTGCTGATACGGGTCCTCATCAGAACCATGCGCGTAGGGCGCGAGCCAGGACCCGGTCTCAGCCTCCGGGCGCGGACGCCATCTCATCCCATCAGCCCCTCATGGTCCGCAGCGCCGGTGCCGCCCGGCCGGTGCTTTGCCGCGATCGCCCGATCTCTGACAACTGGGCCGGACGTCCCCATGCACAGACCATAACCCCCTGAACGGGTCAGCGGATCTGGATGGCTGAGTGAGTCGAATCAGATCATCGGCCGGTTCGCCGCCCGGCCCGAGCTGCGGGTGACGGCAATGACTCGTCTGGCCGATCAGTGGTCCGGCGGCGTTCCCATGGCTCAGCGGCCACCGTGTAGCCCTCCGGCGACCACTCGGCCAGGACGGCGTACCGGTCGGCCCGGACCACTGTGTGCCGATACTCCAGCGGCGTGTTCCGCACGCTGCTGACCCGGATGATCTCGAAGCAGGCGACGTCGTCCGGGACGGCGAGCAGGTCGCGGTCGGCGTCGCTGGGCAGCACCGCACTGATCCGTTCGCGGCCCCCGACCAGCGACACCCCGCAGCGCGCGGCCAGTTCGTCGTACAGCCCGAGCTGGGTGAAATCGGCTTCCAGCAGGGGTGATGCGATCTCGGCGGGCATCCAGACCCGGTCGTGAGCCATCGGCTGGTCATCGGCCAGCCGGACCCGCTCCAGGTAGAACAGGTCAGCCTGGGGATCCAGGGCCAGTTCACCCGATGCCCTGGGATCGGTCACGATCTGCTGGGCCCGGACGATGCTGCGCTGCTCGATGCCCTGGGCGTCCACGGTCTTGAACAGCGAGTACAGGCTGCCCAGCGGCGCTTCGGTGTCGTCCCGGCGGACCCAGGAGCCGCGGCCCTTGGCCGAGTCGATCAGCTTGCTCTCCCGCAGCCGCCGCAGCGCCTCGCGCACGGTGTAGCGGGAGACGCCGTAGGCGTCGACCAACTCCAGTTCGCCGGGGAACTCCTGGTCGAACTCGCCCGACCCCAGCCGCCGGGTCAGCTCCGCCTGAAGCTGCGCCCACAGCGGCATCGGACTGGAACGGTCCAGCGGACGCACGTCATCCGGCCCCGTCACCGTGACCACCTCCGGGCCGCTGGCCAACTTCCCAGACCACTCTATGCCTGCCGGTTCCGGTTCCGAGGCGGCCTATTCGCCGGGCCGCAGGGGCTCCTGCGGCTGGTTGGTGATGGGCTGCCGGTTGCGGATCCGCAGCGGCAGGACCAGCCAGAACACCAGGATCGTCAGCGCCAGAACGATGGCTGCGACGATCGCCGCCGCTCGCCCCACCACTTCGTCGAAGACCAGATCCACCGCGAACACCACCGCCATGGCCAGCAGGATCAGGCCAGCCACCGCGAACCGGTTCGCGATCCGGACCAGCTCCTGCTTCATCCGCCGCCGGAACAGCGCCCGGTGATAGGCGACCGGCGCGATCAGGCAGACCGTGGCGGCGGCAGTGGCCACCAGGCAGACGATGTACAACCCGCGCTGGAAGTCGTCCAGACTGGTGAACCGGGCCTGCAGCGGCAGGGTGAGCAGGAACGCGAAAAGGATCTGGATGCCGGTCTGCGCCACCCGCAGCTCCTGCAGCAGATCCATGAAGTTGCGATCGGCTCGTTCGGTCTGGGTCTCGTCCGGCCGGTCGGCGGCGCGTTCCTCCGGCGTGTAGTCCAGGTCGGGCCGGTCGGAACTCATGGGGCGCATTATCGCTGGCAGGTGCGGCCACAGTTGATATGAGACGCTGACCTTGTCTGATCTGCTCACTGCGCTGCTCAGCGGCTCGACCCTACGGAGGTCCGGTGCTTGCCCGGGTGCGGATCAGTGTGCCGGATCGGCCCGGGTCGCTCGGCGCCGTCACCAGCGCGATCGGCGCGGCCGGTGCTGACATCGTCAAGCTGGACGTGCTGGAGAGCGAGGCGGGGCGAGCGCTGGACGACGTCTTCGTGCTGGTCCGCGACCCGGCGCATCTGGACATCGTGCGCGGCCGGCTGAACGCGGTCACCGGGGTGAGCGTGGCCGGCGTCCAGCACCCGGCACCGCCGGTGACCGGGCACGCCGATCTCGAGCTGCTCGACCAGGTGCTGTCCCGCCCGGAACGCGGGCTGCAGACGCTGGTGGACGGCGCCCCGCACGCCTTCGGCGCCGACTGGGCTGCCCTGGTGGAGTACGGCGCCGACGGCGCGCCGTCCGGCGTGCTCGCGGTCAGCGCCAGTTCACCCGGGGCTGACCAGGTGGTGCTGACCACGCCGTTGCGGCTGGCCTCGATCCGGATCACCCCGCCCGGCGCGGACGAGCCGTTCGGCGGTACCGCGCTGGTTCCGCTCGGGACCGGGCCGATCGCGCTGGTGCTGGTGCGCGCCGAGGGGCCGGTGTTCCACCAGTCCGAGCTGTGGCGGGTGGGCCAGGTCGGGCAGATCGTGGGCACCGTACTGGCCCCGGTCTGAGCGGGCTGTCAGCTGTGTCCCAGCATGAGCCCGAGTGCTGGCTGGTCCGGCACGGCGAGACCGAGTGGAGCCTGCAGGGCAAGCACACCGGCCGCACCGACCTGCCGCTGACCCCCGCGGGTGAGCAGGCCGCGATCGCACTGGCTGCGCGGCTGCGTGGCGTGCACTTCGACCTGGTCCTGGCCAGCCCGCTGCAGCGGGCCTGGCGCACGGCGCAGCTGGCCGGAGTTTTCCCGCAGCCGGAGCCGAACGCGATGGAGTGGGACTACGGCATCTACGAGGGCCGGACCACGGCCGCTATCCGGTCGCAGGATCCGGCCTGGTCGATCTGGCACGGCCCGGTGCCGGGCGGGGAGAACGCGTACGACGTCGCCAAGCGCGCCGACGCCGTGGCGGCCCGGGTCCGGGCCGAAGCGGCCGGGCGGGCGATCGTGTTCGCGCACGCTCACTTCCTGCGGATCTTCGGGGCTCGCTGGATCGGGCAGGAGCCGCAGCTCGCCGAGCATCTGATGCTCGGCACGGCCACCGTGAGCGTGCTCGGCTGGGACCGCGGCTCGCCCGCGATCAAGCACTGGAACAGCTGAACGACTCTTCCCCGGGGCGTCGTCCGCGGTTCATTCTGGGTCAGACCGAGCCATCAGCGGCGCACTCGCGCACAATTGGCTCAGCTACAGCTCTGACACACAACGAGGTGGTCGCAGTGCGCAGCACCATGCAGGATGTCCCGCTGTTGATCTCCCGCGTCCTGGACTACGGAACCAGGGTGTTCCCGCGGTCCGAGGTGGTCACCTGGACAGCGGAAGGGCCACGCCGGGCCAGCTATGCCGAGGTCGGCCAGAACTGCCGCCGGCTGGCCGTCGCGCTGCGCGGCCTGGGGGTGGAGGGTGACGACCGGGTCGGCACCTTCATGTGGAACAACCAGGAGCATCTCGAGCTGTACCTGACTGTGCCGAGCATGGGCGCGGTGCTGCACGCCATCAACATCCGGCTGTTCCCGCCGCAGCTGCTGTACGTGATCGCTCACGCCGACGACAAGGTCGTCGCTGTGGACAACAGCCTGGCCGCGCCGTTCAGCCAGCTGCTCGAGCACCTGCCCAAGGTTGAGCATGTGATCGTCAACGGCCCGGTCCCGGACGACGTCCGCGCCGCTCTGGCCGGCTCGGCCGACACTGGCGGCGCGCGGCAGGTGCACGACTACCGTGCGCTGCTCGACGCCCAGCCGGACAGCTTCGAGTGGCCCCAGCTCGACGAACGGGACGCCGCCGCGATGTGCTACACGTCCGGCACGACCGGCAACCCCAAGGGCGTGGTCTACTCCCACCGCTCCAACGTGCTGCACTCGACCTACGTGGCGGGCAACTCCGCGATGGCGATGCGCCAGGCCTCACGCCAGCTGGCGATCGTGCCGCTGTTCCACGCCAATGCCTGGGGCCTGCCGTACGCCGCCTTGATCAGCGGCGCCAGCCTGATCATGCCCGACCGGTTCCTGCAGGCCGAGCCGCTGGTGGCGATGATCGAGCAGGAACGGGTGACCGGCACCAGCGCCGTCCCGACCATCTGGAACGACGTGCTGGCCTACCTTGATGCGCACCCCGAGGCCGACGTGAGCAGCATCGAGCGAGTGATGGTCGGTGGCTCGGCCTGCCCCCCGGCCCTGATGCGCGGCTTCCAGGACCGGCACAACGTCACCGTGGTGCAGGGCTGGGGGATGACGGAGATGTCCCCGGTGGGCACGGTCGCCGTGCCGCCGGTCCACGCCGAGCCGGGCAGCGACGAGTACTGGGCCTACCGGTACAGCCAGGGCATGCTGGCGCCGCTGGTCGAGGCGCGGCTGGTCGGCCCGGACGGAACGGTGGTGCCGTGGGACGACGAGAGCGTGGGTGAGCTTGAGGTTCGCGGGCCTTGGATCACCGGCTCGTACTACCTGGACGACGACGAGGAGAAGTTCAGCGACGGATGGCTGCGGACCGGGGATGTCGGGAGGCTCACGCCGGATGGATTCCTGAACCTGACCGACCGGTCCAAGGATGTGATCAAGTCCGGCGGCGAGTGGATCAGTTCGGTCGAGCTGGAGAACCAGCTGATGGGTCATCCGGCCGTTCGCGAGGCCAGCGTGGTCGGCGTCCCGGACGATCGCTGGGGCGAGCGCCCGCTGGCTGCCGTCGTGGTGGCCGAGGGAGCCAGCGTGACCGCGGGTGATCTCAAAGACTACCTGGCCGGGCACGTCGCCCGCTGGCAGCTGCCCGAACGCTGGGCCTTCATCGACGAGGTGCCCAAGACCAGCGTGGGCAAGTTCGACAAGAAGGTGCTACGGGCCCGCTACGCCGGGGGTGAGCTCGACATCGTCGAGGTGTAGCCCGAGACGTCAGCAGACGTCGGTCAGGCTCTGCGCGACCTCGGGGTCGACCGGCGGCTTCTTGGTGGTCTTCTTCTTGCCGGTGCTGGCGCCAGTGGATGCGCCAGCGCTCGGCGTGCTGCTGGCCGCCGGGGTGGCGCTCGTTGTGGGGTTTGGGTTCAGCGAATCGGCGATCGCCTGCTGCACCAGGGTGTGGATCCGGTCGTAGTCCGGTTTGACCCGGTTCGTGACCACCCTGTCGTCGAACGGCAGGCTGGTCACCCGGGCCTTCTTCACCCGCAGGGCCAGGGTCAGCCAGGTCTCCAGGTCATCGGCCTTGATCCCGGTGGACAGGTTGTTCTTGGCCGCCTTGGCGATCGCCGGGAACTGCTTGACCAGCACCGAGGGATTCGACTTCTTCACGATCGCGCCGATCACGCAGCGCTGGCGGCGCATCCGGTCGAAGTCGGTGGTGCTGCAGCGGGAGCGGGCGAACCAGAGCGCGTGGTAACCGTCCAGGTGCTGATGGTTGCCTGGCTCGATCCACCCGTTCTGCCCGCATCCGTGCTCGGAGTTGCCACCGATCGGCAGCCGCTCGTTCACGTTGACCGTGATCCCGCCGATCGCCTTCACGAAATCGCTGAACCCTTGCAGGTTCAGGCTGGCATACTGGTCGATCTTCAGCCCGGTCACACCCTCCAGCGCGTCCTCGGTGGCCTTGAGCCCGGGCTGCTTGTACTTGGAGTAGTACTGCTTGCCGCTGGTTTCGCCCCACTGCCAGACGGCGTTCAGCAGGCACGCGTCCTGGGGGCAGAAGAACCCGTCGGGGAACGCCTTGGCCCCGCCGGTGCCGGGCGGGAACGGCGCGTGCTCCAGATTGCGGGGCAGGCTGAACAGCACGGTGTTGCCCGACTTGGTGTCGATGCTGGCGACGATCATGGTGTCGGGGCGGGTGCCGACCCGGTCGCTGCCGGCATCGCTGCCGATCAGCAGCACGTTGATCCGGGGAACGCTGGCCCACGGGTCGGCCTTCGTCTGGTTCAGCGAGGTGGTGGTGCCATCGCTGTCGTTGCCGTGAGTGATCGACTTCACCAGGTCGCGCTGGATCATCGCGTAGCTGCTGACCTTGTAGGCCGGCAGGGCCACACCGACCAGCAGGGCCGCGACCACCACCGCGCTGAACAACCGCTGCCCGGAACTCAGGTTGGCCTGGTGCCTCAGCTGGAGGTGCGTGAACAGGATGACGGCTGCCCAGATCAAGCCAAGAATGACGGCCGCGACGGCGATGATCAGCAGTTTCTTGGTGTTCAGGGCCACGTTCAGGGCTCGGTGCAGTACGTCTCCGGTCAGCCCGGCGACAGCCAGACCGGCCAGCATCAGACCGAGCAGGATCAGCAGGATCGCGCCGATCTGGCGGCGGCCGGCCGCCAGCAGCCCGGTGCCGGGAATGAAGGCGCCGATGATCGTCCAGATCATCACCCAGGAGAATCCCTGGCCATAGGTGGTGGCATGACTGCCACGCCGTCCGGCCGCCTGATGGCCGGTTGACTCGAGGCTGGACTCTGCTGCTGGACCCTCGCCGACGAGCTCCTCCTCGGGTCCGGCGGAGCGACGGGCGCGCCGCGGCGAATAGTTCTCGACCTGCGTCACGGCCCCTCCATGTCTGAATTCGAACCGGTGGTTGCTGAAATGGGCAACCCATGGCCGACGGGTCATTGTCACACGGAAGAACCCGACGAGGTTTCCATAGTTGGATCGGTGTGGATGCCATTTTCGTTGCATCGTGCCTGGCAGTACGCAAATCAACTCGGTGAGTTGCGAAGCTGTCCCTTGCTGAGAACTCTCTGTGCAGCCCCTTAGTCAGGAGCCGGGAAGAATGCTTTTGGCTGGCGAAGCCGGTCCCGGTAGCCTGGCCGGATCTCGGGGAGGCGTCGCCTAGTCCGGTCTATGGCGCCCGCCTGCTAAGCGGGTTTGGGGCTACAACC
>CALMAR010000331.1 GCA_937859855.1 uncultured Kineosporia sp. | reverse complement strand
GCCCAGGTGACCTGCCAGCCGGTGCGGCCACGATCCTCCACCGGCCGGTCGGCGGCCAAGACCAGCGCCGGATCAAGTTGGCCCTGACGGCGCAGCACGTGCCAGCGGCTCTGGGCGTCAGCGATCCGGCGCGGTTGCGCGCCCGGCTGTTCGATCATCAGCTCGGCCAGGCCGGGCAGGGCCAGCAGCAACGGGTCGCCCAGCTCGGCCAGCAGCCTGACCACCAGCTGCCTTGCGGCGTCGTCCCGCAGCGGCAACACCACGGCGGTGTCGTACCCGGCGGGCGGCGGGATCGGATCGCCGAACGGGAGCCGGAGGATCGGCACGTGGCCGTCCCGGCGGTCCAGCTCGGCGCCGAGTTCGCCTGATTGGACCGCCAGTTCGCTCACCAGCCGCCGGGTCTGATCAGCCGAGAAGCGCACGCCACCGGTGCGGCTGCGGACGGCGGGACAGTCGGTCACCGCCAGAACGGCCGAGAACCCGACTCCGAACCGGCCGACGGTGTCGCCGTCGCGCTTGGCCGATGCGCGCAGCGAGGCCAGGGCCGACACTCCGGCCTGGTCCAGCGGTGCGCCGGTATTGGCGGCGATCAGGGTTCCATGCGGACCATCGCCGGTCAGCTGGAGGAGCAGGCGCCCAGGGACACCGGAGCGCTGGGCGGCGTCGGCCGCGTTCTGCGCCAGCTCGACCAGCACCCGGTCGCGGTAGCCGCCCAGAACCAGGTCCTCTTCTGAGTTCGCGTCCTCGCGGAAGCGGGAGACCGAGCCGGCCCAGACCGCCAGCACCCGGCGCCGGGCTGCGCCGGTGCCCACGCCGGTACCTTCGCGGGGCATGGGTCAGCGCCGGCCAGGCCGCCGGCTGCGGGTGCCCGTCCGGACCCGGGCCCGGCTGCGACCCGGCGGCCTCCGGCGATTCGGCCGCGGCAACCTCGGCCACCACGTCCGGCGCGGTCGGCTCCTCAGTGATCGATTCGGCCACTTCCTCGGCCACTTCCTCGGCGGCTTCCTCGGCCACCAGGCCGGCCACAAGCTCATCAGCCAGCAGTTGACCGGCCAGGACCGGCTCGGCGTCCGCGATCGGCTCGGCGTCAGCGACCGCCTCGGCGACCGGCTGATCCTCTTCGGCGGCCACCTCGGCCAGTGGCTCGGGTCCCGGCTCGGATTCCAGGACCAGGACGTCGAACATGGTGTCGTCCACGATCGGCGCGGGAATCGGTTCCGGCTCGGCCGGAGCCAGATCGGTCTCGCTGTGCGCACCGCAACCGTGGTCCAGGCTGACCACCGACGCGTCCGACGGCGACCAGGCGTTGGCGCAGACCCCGAAGCTCTGCCGCAGGGAGCCACTCAGCGGCACGAAGTAGCCACAGGTCGAGCACTGGGCCGGCGCCTGCAGCGCGACATCGCTGGCCGGCCCCGATTCGCCGGTGTACCAGCGCTGAGCCGCCTCGTCGCGGCCCTCGGGTCCCAGCACCCGCACCCGGCCCAGACCCAGCTCCCAGAACTCCAGCTGATCGGCGTCATCGTCATCCGTGATCGTGAAAGCGGGCACCAGCAGCGGATCGTCGGCCCGGTAGGGCAGTTCGTCACCGGCGCCGAGGTCGCCTGGAGCCAGGCGGTCCGACCACGGCACCCAGACCGGGGCGAGCACCGAATCATCGCCGGGCAACAGGACACTGTCGCAGACGGTGATCTCGGCCGAACCAGGCACATGGGCCAGCGAAACCGCCCACTGCCAGCCCCGATAGCCACGGGCCAGGCTCTCGAACGTGTGCAGCACCAGCCCTGGGCCCTCACCCCGCACCCCCAGGTGTCGCCCGACCGTACCGGGCAGGGCGACGTCCTCGGCGGCCGCGCGGGCCAGCTCCACTTCAGCCGCAGCGGCCTCGTCGACGTCCTGGGTCAGACCCGAAGCAGTCTGATCGGCGGTGGACGGCGCGCCTGGGTCAGCGACGGGGTCGTTGCTGGGCGCGATTGAAGGAGCCACGCGGCCAATCCTCCCCCATCTGCGCAGCCCTTCGAGCCACCCGCCCCCGCGCGGCGGCGGGGCGCTCACGCCTCGAGATCGTCAGCGACGGCACGCAGCACGGTAGCCACCTTGGTGGCCGCCGACTTGTCCGGGTACCGCCCCCGGCGTAGCCCGTTGGAGACGCCGTCCAGCAACTTGATCACATCTTCGATGATCACGGTCATGTCCTCGGGCGGCTTACGGGTGGCCCGGGACACCGACGGCAGCGGGTCAACCACCCGGACCGACAGCGCCTGCAGACCCCGGCGACCCTCGGCCACGCCGAACTCGATTTTCGCCCCCGGCTTCAGGGTGGTGGTGCCGGACGGCAGCGCAGAGGCATGGACGAACACCTCGCCCCCGTCGTCGTTGGAGGCGAAGCCGAACCCTCGCTCGGCGTCGAACCACTTGACCTTGCCAGTCGGCACTTCAGTTCCCCTGTCACATGACCGGCTCCGCGCCGGTTCGCGCGGCAATTCGGTTCAGTCTGATCTTTCTCTCGCACAGGTTAGCTGTCGCCGCCGGTGACGCGAACGCCTATTACGCGCGGTCACCACGGGCCAGCGGTCAGCTCGGATCCCGGTCACTGGTTTCGCCGGCGTCCCGGACCGCGTCGTCGCGCGGGGCGGCCGCCGGCTACCGCGAACCGGAACCATCAGACCCGGAAGTGGCCGGACGTTCATCCTGGCCAGTCAGCGAGTCGAACAGGACGCGGTAGTGCACGAATGCCTGGCGCAGATCCTCGGTGCCGGTCTGGCCCGTGCGGCGGTGCCGTTCATGCGCCTGATGCGCCTCGCGGTACTCCTGCACCACATCCGGATGGTCGGTTGCGACCAGTTCGGCCTGGGTGCCGAAATCGTCCACGGGATAGCCCCGGGTCCGCAGCACATCGTCCACCAGCGTCTGCGCCCCGTCCACGGCAGCGGCCGGCTCGTCGACGAATCGAGCCTGGACCGCCTGCCACTGCTCGCGGTACGCCGCCCGCTGGACGTCGTTCAGATCGCGGATCTCGAGCGCATCGCGCTGGCGTGCGACCTGGCTGAGATGCCGTTCGGCCTGGTGCAACTGGCGCCGGCGCTGGTCGCGGATGAAGAAATAGGCCACCGCCGCCAGGACCAGCAGCACGATCACCACGACGACAATCGTTGTCGTCATCTGTCCTCCTCAGCCGAGCCCGCCGGACTCGCTCAGCAGGCTGCGCCGCATCATCGTTCTCCGTTGTGCGCAAATCGCCCGTTGACCCGTCGCCAGCGAGTGGGTGACCCGGCCGGCCCTTACGGTTGAGAGGTGCCAGCCCGCCCACCTCGCAGTTCAGCGCGCCCGGCACCGCGCAGCCTGGCTGACGAACTCCGCGGCTGGTCGGATCCAGAGCTGGCCGAACTGCTGACGCAGCGGCCCGACCTGGCCACCCCAGCCCCTGCGGATCTGGGCGTGCTGGCCGTCAGCGCCGCCAGCCGGCTGAGCGTGCAACGCGCGGTGGATGGCC
>CALMAR010000330.1 GCA_937859855.1 uncultured Kineosporia sp. | reverse complement strand
GGTGAGGAGGTGGTGCCCATCGGCCCCCGTAGCGCCCGAGCGTGGCGGTTGGGGCTGGACGACGTGATGGCGGCCAGCCGCTACGCCCGGGCGGTGACCGGCTCCACCTCGCTGGACGACGCTGACACCGCCGCCACGCAGCAGGTGGCGCCGACCGAGTTGGGCTTCGAACGTCATAAGGCCTCCACCCGCGCGGAGCCTCAGCGCGTCACGGCCGCGGAGCTCAGCCGGCGGGTCACCGCCTACGCCCGTGAGGCGCTGGGACGTGGAGCGGATTTCACCACGACGCGGCGGCTCTCGGAGACGGCGAGCATTCCCGGCGCTCAGACCTCGGAGTTAATCCGCTGGTGTGCGTCGGTACCTGATTCCCGAACCGGCTGGCTGTGGAACCTCCACGTCCTCGCGCACTCTCGGCCCCTGTCTGGACCCAGTGGGCGTTCTGCTGCCGGATCGACCTCCTAGACATCAAGGGCCGCGCCGCGCAGCCCGTCCCGCCGAGGGGGCCGCCCAGGTCCGTGCGGCGCGCGAGACCGAGCAGGGCGGCCGGAGTCTGCTGCAGCGATTGCATCACAGAGGAAACCTTCGGCACCTTCGGCGACGTCTAGGTGGTCAGGACGGCACGGGCTAGGAGGTTGACGTCCATGGACGAGCTCGGCCCGGATTCCCGTGGTCAGTCGCCGGATGTGGATTTCCGGTTGTTCGTGGCGACCCGTTGGCAGGCGCTGAACCGTTACGCCTATCTGCTGACCGGCGAGACGTACGCGGCGGAGGATGTCGTTCAGGCGGCACTGGAGCGGTGCTGGCGGCGGTGGGACCGGATCACTGGTGATTCGCCTGAGGCGTACGTACGGACGGCGATCGCGCATCAGGCGGCGTCACGTCGCCGCCGTGGGCGGCCGAGTGAGACCCGGCTCGAGGACGCCTTTGCTGCAGCAGCAGGCAGTGACCATGCGGACAGTCACGCTTTGCGGTCGGGGTTGTGGCAGGCGATGGCAGACCTGCCGCCCCGTCAGCGTGCCGTCGTGGTCCTGCGGGTGTGGGAGGACCGGTCTGAGGCCGACACCGCCCGCGTGCTCGGCATCTCAGCCGGTGCGGTGAAGTCCCAGCTGTCCAAGGCGATGGTGAAGCTGCGCGCACATCCGCAGGTCCGTGACCTTGCGGGAAGGGCCCGGATCGCCGGGCAACTGCACGAGGAGGTCCGATGAGCCTTGATCCGAGCCTGAACCGGCGGGAGCCTTCGGGTGAGCCGCTGATGACCGAACTGCGCGAGCTGCTCGATGAGGTCGAGGCGAATCCGGATGCCGGCCCGCACACCATGCCGGACTGGCAGCGACTCACCGCGAGGATGCGGCAGATACGCCGCCGCCGGCGGGTCCGCCGTGCCGGCGGGGTTGTCGCGGTCACCGCCGGGGTACTGGCGGCCGGTGCCGGGGTGATGACCGGCGTGGTCCCGTACCCCTCCTTCGCGCCCACGGTGACGATGCCGTCGTCCGGCCGGCACTCGAGGCTGTACGGCGAGCCGACTCGCGGCAGTCTCGCCGCTGACCCGGCGTGGCTCAACGCGTTCCGCGACCGAGTCGCCGCCGAGAAGCCGGACCACGAAGGGGACGGTGAGCTGTGGACGCCGCCTGGCGCGCACGGTGTGCACGTGCTGTACGCGGGCGATGTCGGCCCCTACCGGGTAGCGCTTGTCGAGGGTGATTGGCATTGGGGGCCGCTGGCCGACTCGCAGCAGATCTGGTATCTCGCTCGGGTAGGCGCCGCGGCATCGGCAATGACCAAGGGGTCCAGCGGGCAACCGGAACAGACGAACTCTGAGGTCTTCGCCCCCTCGTACCTGCCGCGGGGCACGGGGATCACAGGCTCCGTCGCGATCGTGGTGGGTTCTCGGCCTGTCGATGTCCGGCTGGCGGGAATCCCGAGGATCAACGCCGACGCGACCATCACGCCGGACACCCGCTCCGTCCCGGCGGGTCAGGACGGTGTCTACACCGCCGAGATCGACGGGTCCGGCGTATTCACCCTGCTGGTGAACGGGCACGCCCAAGGTGGCCCTATCACCGCGACGGGATACCTCGACGGCGACAAGGCCACCGAACGACGCAGCCGGTGGACGCCCCTTCGAGGTGGCCCCGCGGTGCGTACCACCTTGCTCAGCATGCTCGCCGATCAGGCCCGAACGGCTGCCCGTCAAGCACCCGCAGCGGGCCGGTTCGACCTGCTGGCTGCGGCTGATGCAGGCCAATCCCCGCGACCGATCGTCGGCATGGTGACGCTGCCCAGCGGCGCCCGAATCATCGCCGGCGGGTCGCTGATCAGCTCAGACACCAGCGGTTTCGACACAGCCACCCTGCTGCCGGCAGGGGCGGCGAGCGATATCGCCTTCGCCTGGCGCTCGACACCCGCCGAGTTCGGCGATCGGCCCGAATGGTGCGCAGCGGTCGGCCCAGCCGGCACCAAGACGCTTGAATGGGTACACGCCGACGGCCAGGTGACGTCGTCCACCGCGGACCATGCGATGGCAGTGACCCCTGGGCACGACGTGCGGACCGTCCGGTTTCTCGACGCGGACCATCGTTTGCTCTCCACCCGGCCGGTGCTGGCGCCACTGAGCGGCGATCGGGTGATGCCTCAACTGCGTACTCCTTAGCCAGAGTTCGTTCCAAGCTGATCGTCTGTGTCGATAAGGCCCGTGCCCGTCCTCATGCCAATACCCGCGGGCACTTCGGTGGCGCCGACGGTAGGGTCACGACGCATGCCGGATCGATCACTGAGAATCATGACGTGGAACCTCTGGTGGCGCTTCGGGCCGCAATGGCGCGACCGTCAGCCCGTCATCGTTCAGGCGCTACGCGAAGCCGACCCGGATATCACTGTTCTGCAGGAGGTATGGGGCCGGGACGGCACGAGCCAGGCGCACGAGTTCGCCGAGCAGCTGGGAATGCACGCGGCATTCGCAACCCCGGCGCTGCCTCCCCTTCCGGACCCGCCCGAGAATGACGATCAGAAGGGCGTGGACATGGGGGTGGCGGTGTTGAGCCGATGGCCGTTCCTGCTCGTCGAGCCGCTGGAAATGCCAGCGCCATCGCGGAAGGTGCCCAACGTCTGGCTCAGAACCACCGTCGATCACCCGGCGGGCGAGCTGCATGTGATTGCCGCGTGCTTGGAGTGGGAGTCCGAATATCAGCGGGACCGGCTGCTTCAAGCGGAGACGCTTACCGGGATGGCGATGGATCCGACATTGGACGGCGCACTGCCTGTGGTGGTCGCCGGTGACCTGAATGCGGCTCCCGACAGCCCGGTGCTGCGCCCGCTCCGCGATGCCATGACCGACGCCTGGGTAGCGGCCCACGGCGATCCGGACGCCGTGACGCTCAGTTCGGCGCATCCATATGCATCCGTCACGGTGCCGGAACTGATCGACCAGCGTATCGACCACATCTTCGTGCGACCCGGCCGCCGTGAGCAGGAGCTGACGGGGCAGTCAGCCCTGTTGGCCGGATACCCGGTCCAGGGACTCGACCCATCCGACCACATGGCTGTCGTCTGTGACATCGGCTGGACGCAGCCCGGCGTCCGGTAGCGACACTCTCCCGGCAGACGAGGACAGCTCGGTCGTCCAGGGCGTGCCCGCGCCGAGGCCATCGACCCGCCACCTCGGCCGCGTCGTCCCCGATCTGCCCGACGGCCCGGCGAGTGTCGAATGACCGCGAAGGTGAGCGGGGTCAGGTCACAGCCCGTAGAGCCAGTCGACGTACTGGTAGTCCTGGATGTCGCGGTTGAGCAGCAGCTCGTTGCGCAGGGTGCGGCCCATGCCGTCGACGTGCCACAGCTCGCCCCAGAACCGCGCGGTCGTCTGCACCCGCGCCGTGCGGCCGGTGCGCAACGAGGCGTAGGAGGAGAGCGCTGCCGGCCAGTCCGGCGCGCCGGCCGCCGCCTGCTTGGTCACCTCGGTGGAGAGGGTCGCGGCGTCCTCCAGGGCCTGGCAGGCGCCCTGGGCGAGGTACTGCAGCATCGGGTGGGCGGCGTCACCGGTGAGCGCCAGGCGCCCGTCGACCCACTCGGGGATCGGCAACCGGTCGTACATCGGCCAGCACCGGTCGCGCCACAGCGACGTGATGCCACGGCGCACCTCCGGGCAGGACCCGGCGAACGCCTCGTCCAGCTCCTCGACCCCGCCCCAGACCTTCTCGCCCCGGTGGAACGACGGTGACCGGAACACCGCGACGGTGTTGAACATCTCCCCCCGGCGCAGCGGGTACTGAACCAGGTGGCACCCGACGCCGAGGTAGACCACGACGTCGGTCATCGCGCTCTCGTCGAGGGCGACCGTGAGGTCCTCGACGGCGAACGCACCCCGGTAGGCCACGTAGCCGGCGGGCACCGGCTCGTCGTCGCTGAAGTGCCGGCGCAGCGTGGACCGCAGGCCGTCGGCGGCGATCACTGCGTCGGCCCGCACCGTCGCACCGCTTTCCAGCGAGACCTCGGCGGCATCCGGCGTGGTCCGCGCATCGACCACCGCCGAGTTCGGCACCAGGTCGACGCCGATCCGCCGGCAGGCCCGGGCCAGGATGTCCAGCAGGTCGCTGCGGTGGATCACCACGTAGGGCGCCCCGTAGCGTTCGACGAAGGGGCCGCCCAGGTCGAGGTGGGTCAGCTCGCCGCCGGTGACGGCGTCACGGTAGACCATCCGCTCCGGCAGCACCCCGGCGTCGATCACCTCCTCCAGCAGCCCCCACTCCCGCAGCACCCGGGTGGCGTTCGGCGCCATCTGCAGCCCGGCCCCGACCTCGGCGAACTCGGCGGCCCGCTCCAGCACCCGCACCGACAGCCCGGACGACGCGAGCGCGAACGCGTTGCCCAGCCCACCGATGCCGCCACCCACGACGACGACGTCGACATCGTTCGTACCGCTCATGCCATGCCTCCTAAAGCCACGGTCCCAGGGACGGCGCCTGCGCCGCCCGTCCGGTGAGCCAGGCGGCCAGGGCGGCCGCCTCGTCGCCGTGCGCCCGCTTGGCGGCCGCTTCAGCGATCAGGGCGGCGTTGAAGTCCTCGGGCAGGTCGTCGAACGAGGCGCCGAGGTCGACGGCGTGCACGCAGACCTCCCGCGCCCGCAACCACGGGATATCGGTCGCCGGAATGGTGCGCCCCTGGATCGTGACGACCTCGCGCTGCCACTGCTCGTCATCGAGCCCGGCCAGGTCGGACTCCAGCGCCTCCTGCGAGGAGCGCACCAGCGACCGCAGCTCGAGGGCCGGCAGCTCGGCTCCGGAGGCGATCTCCGCACCGCGCTGCTCAAGGTCGGCGTACATCGGCGTCGGCGTGCCGGTGCGGGCCCACGTGGTCAGGCGCCGAAGCGCCTCGGCGTTGTAGTGCACGTGTGCCAGCAACGTCCGCCCCGACCAACCGGGCAGGTCGGTCGGCGCGTCGAGCTCGGCGTCCGAGAGGCCGTCGAGGGTCTTGAAGAAGACCCCGGCCCCGGCGCGCATCCAGCTCGTGGCACTCATGCCGGCTCGACCACGTTCTCCAGCCGACCGATCCCGGAGATCTCGGTCACCAGTGTCTGCCCGGCCTGCAGGTACCGCGGTGGCTTTCGGGCGTGGCCCACGCCGCCTGGGGTGCCGGTGGCGATGACGTCGCCCGGCCGCAGCGTGATCAGCGAGGAGATGTACTTCACCAGATCGACCGGGCCGAAGACCAGGTCGGAGGTGTCCGCCTTCTGCATCGTCTCGCCGTCCAGCACGCTGGTCAGCGTGCACTCCGGCGCATGTCCGCCGGGCAGCTCGTCGGGCGTGACGAGCACCGGTCCGACCGGGGTGCTGCGCTCGAACGTCTTGCCCTGCAACCACTCCGTCGTCCGGTACTGCCAGTCCCGCATGGTCACGTCGTTCATCACGGTGAACCCGGCGATGGCCTGCGCGGCCTGCTCGTCGTCGGCACGTCGCACCGTTCGGCCGACCACCACGGTCAGCTCGCCCTCCCAGTCGACGGCGTCCGACTCCGGGGGCAGGGCGATCGGGTCGCGGGCCCCGATCAGGGCGTCGGCGAACTTGGCGAACAGCGTCGGGTAGCTCGGCAGGTCGCGGCCCATCTCCAGGATGTGGTTGCGGTAGTTGAGGCCGACGCAGAAGACCTTGCCCGGCTGCGGGATGAGCGGGGCGAAGTCGGCCCCCTCGAGCGGACGGGGCTCGCCGTCGGCTGCTGCCGCCACCCGCGCCCACTCCGGCTGTTCCAGGAGTTCCCGGACGTCGGCGAACTGCAGGTCGACGAGCTGGTCGCCCTCGACGCGGACGGCGCGGGTACCGTCGCCGGTCCGGATGGTGGCCAGTCTCACGCGTTCTGCTCCGTTCCGCCGACCTCGACGCGATCCTGGTGCAGGGCCTCGAAGATCGGGGTGTCGCTGAACCGGAACAGGTCCAGACCGGCCTCGGTCTGCATCGACAGCGGCTGCCACGAGGGCACGACGAACATGTCCCCATGCCCGGCCGACCAGGTGCTGTCGCCGACGCTGATCTCGCCCTCGCCCTCGAACACCTGGAAGACCGAGGAACCCACTTCCCGTCGTGTCGCCGTCCGGGTGCCCGGCGCCAGGCGGTGGAACTCGGTGCGGATGCTGGGCAGGACGTCCCCTCCGGTCGTCGGGTTGGTGTACCGGACGGCGGCGTGACCCGGCTCGGTGGTGACCGCATGACCCTCGGACTCCAGGGCCAGCTGCTCGGTCAGCGCCCGGTCGGTGTACTCCCACCGGTAGGCCAGCAGCGGCGACGACGGGGTCGGGGTCAGGTGGGTGAGCGGCCGCAGCCCCGGGTGGCCCCAGAGCCGTTCGGCCGCCGAGCGCTCCGGTGCTGCCCGGGTCGGCACCTCGAGGGTGCCGAACTCGAAGAAGGTGGAGTCGGCGAAGTACTGGAAGGGGATGTCCAGTCCGTCGATCCAGGCCATCGGGTGGTCGCTGGCGTTGTGGTGGCCGTGCCAGTGCCAGCCGGCCTGCGGCAGGAAGTCACCGCGGCGCATGCCGACCGGGTCGCCGTCGACGACGGTCCAGACCCCTTCACCCTCGACCACGAACCGGAAGGCGTTCTGGGTGTGCCGGTGGACGGGGGCGTCCTCGCGCGGGTTCAGGTACTGGATGGCAGCCCACAGCGTGGGACTGGCGAAGGGTCGGCCGCCGAGGCCCGGGTTGGCCAGCGCGATGGCCCGACGCTCGCCGCCGCGCCCGACCGGCACGAGGTCCCCAGCCCGCTGGGCCAACGGAAGCAGCCCCTCGCGCCAGCGCCAGATGTGCGGCACAGCCTTCGGCTGCGGGTCCAGCGGCATCAGGTCGCCGATCTCGGTCCAGAGCGGCACGAGGCGCTCGGAGGCGAACCCGCGGTAGAGGTCCTCCAGCTCGGGCGTGCGCGGCGGCTGGTCGGGCCCATCCGTGGCGTCGATGGTCAAGGGCGGGGGTGTCACGGTCGTTGCCACGGCGTCTCCTCAAGTCGGCGAACGGTTTCAAGGTTGCTGCAGTTCTGCTGAACGGGATAGGGTTTTCTGTCGTGAAGAATAAACCGACCTATTCGGTCGAGTCCGTCGATCACGCTCTTCACCTGGTCACACTCCTGCACCAGGAGGGGCCGATGCGGGTCACGGATGCCGCGGACCGCCTCGGCGTCTCCGTCTCCACAGCGCACCGGCTGCTGGCCATGTTGGTCTACCGGGACTTCGCCGAGCAGCAGCCGGACCGTCGGTACCGGACCGGAAGTGCCCTGCGCTACTCGGCCGGAGGCACCGTGCCGGCCGGCGTGCTGCGTCAGGTTGCGCTCCCGCACCTGGCGAGATTGACCGCACAGGTTGGCGAGTCGGTCAACCTCATCCTCGTCGTGGGCACCGGCGCCCGCTTCCTGGCCACCGCAGAGTCGAACCAGATCCTGCGCGTCGGCGACCGTTCGGGGCGGTCGCTGCCCGCCCACCTCACCTCCGGAGGCCGGGCGGTGCTGGCCGCGCGCAGGCCGGCGGCCGTGCGGGAACTTTACAAGACCGAGCCGGATGTCGACGTCGTGCGGCTGATCCGCGAACTGGGACAGGTGCGCCGACGCGGGTTCGCGATCAACGACCAGATGACGGAGCCCGGGCTCACTGCGATCGGAATGGCGATCGGCGCGCGCGACCCTGCCGCAGCGATCTCGATCGCACTGCCCAGCGCCCGTTTCCGCCGCGACGTGGTGCCGGTCTGGGTGCATGCGCTGTCGACGGCGACCAAGAACGTGGAGACCGCGCTGGACGAGGCCTCGATCAGCTGAGGGCCTCCGGTTCGGGAGCTTCCGGACCGGCGACCGTCGGGCCGACCGTCGGACCCGCCGCGCGCATCCGGTCGCCGTAGCTGGAAACGGTGAGCCCGAACAGGTTCCAGCGGGGCAGGTACGACAGCAGGAAAGAGAGGCAGCCGGCCTCGTAGAGCCGACCGACCTCGCCGGCCAGCAGGTTCTCGCGCTCGAGCGCCGTCAGGTCGAAGCGGTCGAGCGCCCGCTCCGGATCCGAGACGGCCAGGGCGCGCAGCTCGGGGTCCACCAGACAGCTGTGGCAGAACTTGGCCACCTGGTAAGTGCTCATGCCGTCAGGTCCCAGAAGCCGTAGCCGTGACCGAGGTGTACCTGCATGTCCATGCTGGTCGGCCGTCGGCCGTCGGTGGCCGCGAGCATCGCGATCCAGTTCAGCAGCTCACCACCGACGTTGCCGGCCGATGCGAGCCTCTTCGGCGTCGACTTCGCGACGACGGCGTCGACGTTCCCGGCGACCAGGTCGTCGCACACCTCCTGGGCCCAGTCCTCGGCGGGAACGCCGAAGATGAGGTCCGGTCGCAGCGACGGGCCGCCGACGTCGAGCGAGAAGCTGCCGCTGGCCAGCACGGCGACCCGCACGTCGTCCGGCCAGTCGGCCACCGCACGGCCGACAGCCTGCCCGAAGTCCCAGCAGCGCTGCGCCGCCGGCAGCGGCGGGGCCAGGCCGTTGATGAACACGGGCAGCACCGGGACGTCGCCGGCCGGTGTCAGGTAGTGCAGCGGCAGGAGGATCGAGTGGTCGACGGTGAACTCCTGCGTCAGCGCCACGTCGAACTGGGCATCGATGCACGACGCTCGCACGTGAGCGGCGAACTCCTCCGGGACGGCCAGGGTGGCCGGAGGCAGCCCCGGCGTGGAGTCGTTGGGTCCGCTGGTGCCGGATGCCACCCCCACGCTGATCATGGGCAGGTTGTCCAGGAAGAACGTGTTCAGGTGGTCGGAGTCGAACATCAGGATCACGTCCGGCCGGGCCGCCTGCAGCTGATCTGCCACCCGCTGGAAGAAGCGGCTCGTCTCGTTGCCCGGATCGCCCACCGGGACGTTGGCCGGGAACGCAGGTGTGTGCGGAACGCCAACTCCGGCAACGATTCGAGCCATCGCTACAGCCTCCTGCGGGGGGCGGTCACCGGACGGGCGCTCTTCTGATCATCAGAGCGGTGATCTGCAGGGTAGCCGGTGTGCACCGACAGAACAATGTGGCCTCCCGCGGCAAGCAGGGTGGAATCAGGGTAGCTTTCTGTCATGCAGAATCGCCCGAAGCTCGCCGGGCCACCCTCCGGCGCACCGCTGGCGCCTCCCCAGTATCCGATCGAGTCGGTCGACAATGCTCTCAAGCTGTTGCTGCTGCTGGGGGAGCGCCCGAGTATCCGGTTGACCGAAGCCAGCCAGTTCCTCGGTGTCGCGTCCTCGACCGCCCACCGGATCCTCGCGATGCTGCAGTACCGCGGGTTCGTGCGTCAGGACCAGGCGACCAAGTCCTACGGACCGGGCCCCGCGCTGACCGGGGTGGCGTTCTCGGTGATCTCCAGGATGGACATCAACGGCATCGCTCGTCCGGTGATGCAGAGGCTGAACGACATGTTGAACGAGTCGATCCACCTGGGCGTGCTGGAGGGCACGCACGTGCGGTTCCTGGAGGCGATAGAGAGCCGGCGCGCCGTCCGCGTCGCCTCCCGGCTGGGCAAGTCGCTGCCGGCGCACTGCACCTCCCTGGGCAAGGCGCTGCTGGCCAAGCTGGACGACGAGGAGTTGCACCGGCTGTACCCGACGGAACACCTGCCCGTCGTGACCGACAAGTCCATCTCGCAGCGCTCGGTCCTCGAGATCCAGCTGGCGACGGTGCGCCGGGTCGGGTTCGCCACCAACCGCGAGGAGAGCGAGGACGGCGTGGCATCCGTCGCGGTGGCGGTCTCGACGAAGATCCCCGACCTGCGGATCGGCCTGAGCGTGTCAGCCCCCATCGCCCGCCTGCCGGTGAACGCGACGAAGTCGCTCGGCGCCGAGCTCACCGCGGCCGCGGCCGAGATCGGGTCGCGACTGGGCTGAACCGCGCGTCCCGGCGCCACGATCGGTGCCTTGACCACGCCCCGTCGGCGAACTAGATTGCAGAAAGTATTTCTACTCACCAGAGGTTCTACGGGCGAGGACGGTGACCAGGTGGCCGCGCATCCGGTGGTGGATCGCGAATGGCAGACCCTCATCGCCGGCAAACCGGCCGAGGCGTCGGCCGGTTACTCGGTGGAGAATCCGAGCCTGGGGAACGAACTGGCAGTGGTTCCCGACTGCGGCCCGGAGGAGGTAGACCGGGCCGTCCGGGCGGCCCAGGTGGCTCAGCGGGCATGGGGGCGGCGCACCCCCCGCGAGCGGGCCACTCTCCTGCGCCGCCTGGGTGACCTTCTGATCGAGCACCGCGAGGAACTGGCCGTGCTCGACACCCTCGACGGGGGATCGCCCCTGCGGGTGATGCGGGCCGATGTCGACGCCGGCGTGGAGCTGATCAACATCTTCGCCGACCACGCCGTCGACCTGGGCGGCCGTACGCTGCCCGTGAGTGCGAACCTGCACTTCACGACCAACCAGCCCTACGGGGTCGTCGCGCGGATCGGCGCCTTCAACCACCCGTTCTTCTTCGCGGCGTCGAAGGTCGCGGCGCCTCTGATCGCCGGGAACGCGGTGATCCTCAAGGCCCCCGATCAGGCTCCCCTCTCCTCGTTGCGCCTGGCGGAACTGTGCGCCGAGGTGCTGCCCCAGGACCTGGTGATCACGATCTCGGGCCGGGGGGCGGTGGCCGGGGCGGCGATCGTGCAGCACCCGCTGATCCGCCGGATCGGCTTCATCGGCTCGGCCGGAACGGGTCGCGGCATCCAACGGGACGCTGCGGCGTCCGGGGTCAAGCACGTCTCCCTCGAACTCGGCGGCAAGAACGCCCAGATCGTCCTGGCGGACGCCGACCCGGCCGCGGCCGCTCAGGGCGCCGTCGTCGGCATGAACTTCACCGCGACCGCAGGCCAGAGCTGCGGCTCGACCAGCCGCCTGTTGCTGCACGAGGCGATCGCCGACGACGTGCTGGAGCGGGTCGGCGCTCTGGTGGACGCGATTAGGGTCGGCGACCCGATGGACGACGCGAGCGACATGGGCCCGCTGGTCTCCCGGGCCCAGTACGAGAAGGTGTTGCACTACATCGGGGTCGGGCTGGAGCAGGGCGGAACCCTGGTGAGCGGCGGCGGCCGGCCTCCGACCGTCGGGGACGACGGGTGGTACGTCGCTCCCACGGTGATCGCCGATGTGCCTCCGGACAGCACGCTGGGCCAGGAAGAGGTGTTCGGGCCCGTCCTGTCAGTGATGACCTTCACCGACCCGGCCGAGGCGCTGGCCGTCGCCAACGGGGTCGAATACGGCCTCACCGCCTCGATCTGGAGCAACGACATCACCACCGCGCTGCGGATGGCCCGCGACGTCGAGGCCGGTCACGTGCTCGTCAACAGCCCGAGCCGGCACTTCTGGGGCCTGCCCTTCGGCGGCACGAAGTCGTCCGGCGTCGGGCGGGAGGAATCGCTGGAGGAGCTGATGTCCTACACCGAGATCAAGGCCACCACGGTGGTGATCTGATGACGACGTCACCGGCGGCCTCGACGGACCCGTCCGACTCGCCCGACGCGGCACGTTGGGGCAGCGACGTCGCCGCCGACGTGCTGCGGGCCACCGGCGCCCCGTTCCTGGCGCTGAATCCGGGGGCCAGCTTCCGCGGTCTGCACGACAGCGTCGTCAATCACCTGGGCAACGAGGACCCACGGATGCTCCTGTGCCTGCACGAGGAGCACGCCGTCGCCCTGGCGCACGGCTACGCCAAGGTGACCGGTCAGCCGCTGGCGGTGGCCGTGCACAGCAATGTCGGCCTGATGCACGCGGCGATGGCCATCTACAACGCCTGGTGCGACCGGGTGCCGGTCTTTATCGGGGGGGCGACCGGTCCCCTGGACGCCGTCAAGCGGCGTCCATGGATCGATTTGATCCACACCTCGGCCGACCAGGCCGCCATGGTGCGGCCGTTCATCAAGTGGGACGACCAGCCGGGGTCGGTCGGGGCCATCGCCGACTCGCTGGCCCGGGCGTGGGAGATCTGCCGAACCCCGCCGTACGGCCCCACCTACGTCGTCCTGGACGCCGAACTGCAGGAACAGGCGCTCGTCTCGCCGATCGACGTCCCGGCGCTGTCGAGGGGCCCGGTCGCCGACCAGCCGGTCGCCTCGGCGTCCTCGCTGGCCCGGGCCCTCGACGTGCTGACCGGCGCGCGGCGACCGGTCGTGCTGATGGGCCGGGTCTCGCGGCGCGAGGACGACTGGGATCGGCGGGTATGCCTGGTCGAGGCGCTCGGCGCCCGGGTCGTGACCGACTTCAAGGC
>CALMAR010000329.1:928-9085 GCA_937859855.1 uncultured Kineosporia sp. | reverse complement strand
ACCCACCCCCCGGCGCCAGTCAACCCTCGATGAAGTGGCCCGACTAGCCGGCGTGTCCCGCGCCGTCGCGTCGCGCGCGATCAATGACGCACCGGATGTCAGTCGCGCCAAGCGGGACGCCGTCGCCAAGGCCGTACGCGAACTCGGGTACATCCCGAACAGCACCGCACGAGCGCTGGCCACCAATCGTGTTGGCGCGATCATCCTCGCGGTCTCCAACGACGATCCCACCCTGTTCGCTGACCCGTTCTTCGCCCAGATCGTGGTCGGCGTCAACACGGCGCTCGAAGAAACCGATCTCGCTCTCATGCTCATCATCGCCAGCAGCACCCGCGGGCGAGCCCGCCTCGAACGAGCTCTGCGCTCACGCCGAGCCGATGGGGTGCTGCTCATGGAACTCCATGGTGACGACCCGCTGAACCACCTGATAGCCCACGCCCACGTACCGGTGGTCATCGGCGGCCGGCCACTGCACGGCGATCCCGACTGGTATGTCGACGCAGATAACCGCGGCGGCGCGCGCCTGGCCACCGAGCACCTGATCGCTTCTGGCCGCCGGCGCATCGCGACCATCACGGGCCCACTGGACACCTCGGTCGCCGTCGCACGGTTGCAGAGCTTCCGGGAGGCGCTCGCGGTGGCTGGCCAGTCCGCCGACCGTGTCGTGCACGCGGATTTCACCGAAGCCGGTGGCGCGGAGGCGACGATCGCTCTGCTCGCGCAGCATCCCGACCTCGACGCGATCTTCGCAGCCAACGACAACATGGCGGCCGGCGCCCTGCGTGTTCTGCGGCAGGCCGGGCGGCGGGTGCCCGAGGACGTCGCCGTGGTCGGCTTCGACGATCTCGGTATAGCCCAGCACACCTACCCCCCACTGACGTCCGTACACCAGCCGATCCAGGCTCTGGGGTACGAGATGGCCCGGATGCTCATGACCGTCATCAGCGGCGGACGACCCAGCCCGCTGATCCTGCCGACGCGCTTGGTCATCCGAGACTCGGCCCCTGCGCCCAAGCAAGATCTCCGTGATCGGCCGTCGTTGCCAGATTGACGTACCGGGCTGCCGCGGTCAGCCGATGCTCCAAGGCCACTTCGTCATCAATCCAGCCCTGAGCGCGACCCGCGAACGAATGGGGCAAATCGAGCCGTTGGCCGATGACCCTCCTCAAGGGTCTTCACGCCCCACTCGTCTCAGTCGTGTAATGGAGCAACTGCTCGAAACAAGGGCTGCGAGGCTTCCGATGTCCTTTCTTTCGCCAGAGCCGGTCATCTCCGGCGTCCCATACCCGATCACCTCCGCCGCCGCTGACGAACATCCAGGCAGCCTGGATCAGTTCGTGGGGACCACGTCCTTCACCATCCGGGTGCGAGAGCTGCACATCGTCTACGGTCAGGGCACCTTCGATGGTACGAGCGTGCGCTTCTACGAGAAGGATCACAACGGCTCGGGCCGCGACATCCGGGTCTGGCGGATCACCGGCCCGAGCGGTTCGGGCGACTTGTTTCAGGCCTGCCACGAGGCTGCTTGGTAGCGCAAACGCGCGCAGAGTGATACTCAGCGGTTTGATCGACGTTGATCTGACTGATTGAGCACTTGGAGGCCTGGCATGCCGAACAACCAGACCGATCCCTTTCTGCACTCACCGTTCCCGCCGATCGCTGACTACGCCTTCCTCTCCGACTGCGAGACGATGGTGCTGATCGCCCCCAGCGGCAACGTCGAATGGATGTGCCTGCCCCGGGTGGACTCGCCCTCGATCTTCGCCGCCCTCCTCGATCGCGATGCCGGCGGATTCACCTTCGGGCCGGCCGACATGCGGGTGCCGAACGCCCGTCGCTATCTCCCGGGCACCATGATCCTGGAGACCAGCTGGGGTACCCCCACCGGATGGCTCGTGGTCCGCGACGCCCTGCTGATCGGGCCCTGGCACCATCAGGACGAACGCTCGCATCGCTACCGCCGCGCTCCCACCGACTACGAGGCCGAGCATGTGCTGCTGCGCACTGTGCGCTGCGTGAACGGTGAAGTGCAGTTGAACATGGACTGCGCGCCAGTCTTCGACTACGGCCGGGAACACGCGCAGTGGCGCTATATCGAAGGCGCCTACCACGTGGCCTCGGCCGAGACGGATTCCAATCAGCCGAACCTGCGGCTGACCACCGACCTGAACGTTGGCTTCGAGGGACCCCGGGCCACCGCCCGGACCATGCTCAAGGAGGGTGACGCCCGGTTCGTGGCCCTCTCCTGGAGTGAGCACGAGCCACCTAAAGATCACGACGAGGCGTATCGGCGGCTGACCTGGACGGCGCACCACTGGCAGCACTGGCTGGCCCGCGGCCGTTTTCCCGACCATCCCTGGCGAGGACATCTGGAGCGCAGTGCGCTCACCCTGAAAGGGCTGAACTACGCCCCGACCGGCGCACTGGTCGCCGCGGCTACCACCTCGTTGCCGGAAACCCCCGGCGGAGAGCGCAACTGGGATTACCGCTACACCTGGATCCGCGATTCCACTCTGGCGCTGTGGGCTTTGAACACGTTGGGCTTCGATTGGGAGGCCAATGACTTCTTCTCATTCATCGTCGACATCGCGAAGCGTTCCGACGACCTGCAGATCATGTACGGAGTGGACGGCGAGAAAGACCTCTCGGAAAGCATTCTCGAGAACCTGAGCGGGTACGGCAATGCCCGCCCGGTGAGGATCGGCAACGGTGCGTTCGACCAGAAGCAGCACGACGTCTGGGGCGCGATCCTGGACGCCGTCTACATCCACACCAAGGATCGCGACGGACTGAACGATCAGCTGTGGCCGATCCTCTCCCGATTCGTGGAGCAGGCGATCGAGCACTTCCCCGAACCCGACCGCGGGATCTGGGAGGTCCGCGGAGAACCGAAGCACTTCACCTCGTCCAAGGTGATGTGCTGGGCCGCCGCCGACCGGGGCGCCCGGCTGGCCCGGATCCGGGAACAGACGGAGCTGGCCGACCGGTGGCAGAAGGCCGCCGACGACATGCATGAGGACATCTGCACCCATGGCGTCGACCAGCGCGGCGTGTTCACCCAGTACTACGGCACTGAGGCGCTGGACGCCTCCACCCTGCTGATCCCGCTGCTGGGCTTCCTGCCGTCCAGCGATCCGCGGCTGAAAGCCACGGTGCGCGCCATCGCCGAGGAGCTCACGTCGGACGGGCTGGTGCTGCGCTACCGGGTGCAGGAGACCGACGATGGCCTCTCCGGCGAGGAGGGCACCTTCACGATCTGCTCGTTCTGGCTGGTGTCAGCGCTGTCCACGATCGGAGATCACGGCGCGGCCCGCCGGCTGTGCGAGAAACTGCTCTCCTTCGCCAGCCCGCTGGGGCTGTATGCGGAGGAGATCGACGCCTCCAGCGGCCGGCACCTGGGCAACTTTCCACAGGCATTCACCCATCTGGGGCTGGTCAATGCCGTCCTGCATGTGATCAATGCCGAGGGGGAGATGGACGAAGACACCGAGGAGCCGGGCATGTCACCGGCCGGGGGGCCTCCGCAGCTGGACACCTGAGCCGCTACCAGTGATCAACCGGGAGCGCTGAGAGCGATCTGGTGACCATGCGTTGACGTGAACGGGTGACCTATTTCCTGAATCGCTCACGCTGAAGCTGATCGATTGCGCACAGTAATGATGTGCAGACGTGGATCCCGGAAGGTCACCGGTCGTGGCAACGCCTGGGTTTCGTGCTGCAAGCCCTGGCATTGCTGATCACGCTGGGCACCTCGGCACCGGTGGTCGCCTGGAACGCGGGCCGGCCACCGGCCTCAGCTGCGACCGCGACGGCCGCGGTGTCCCCGGCTCGCCCAGCTCCCGCCGCCTCCTCGGTGGCGGCGGTTGCGAGGGTGTCGCGTGCTTCCGTCCCCAGGCCACGGCCGGGTGTGCCCGAGAAAGTGCACTACGGCAAGCAGCTCCAGCAGTGGGTGGAACTGGCCCGGCCCGCGGCGGGCGGGCGGCGTCCTACCGTGATCTTCGTCCACGGCGGTGGCTGGGTCGGCGGCGGGACGGCGATGTGGCGGTCCGAGAGCGCGTACTGGGTGGCGCACGGCTGGGTCGGGGTGAACTCGTCATACCGATTCAGTACGTCGAAAACGGCCAGCTACAGCTACGGCCGGAACATGCTGGCCGACATGGGCTCGATCTTGGCCCTGACCCGCAGCCTGCCCTACGTCGACCGCAACCGGATCCTGGTCGTCGGCGACTCGGCTGGGGGTCATCTGGCTGCCTACATGGCTACCCGGTATCACGGCCGGGTCGCCGGCATGATCCTGTGGAGCCCGGTGGCGGCACCGATCGTCGCCGTGCAGACGGGCGAGCGCTGGAGCAGCGCACTTGGCTGCCCGACGGTGTGCCTGCAGCAGCGCAGCCTGGCCGCCCGGGCTAGCAAGCTGTTCGGCTACTCGGCCAGAACCACCAACCCGCTGAGCTATCTCGGCCGGTACGGGCCGGTACCCACCTGGGTGGCTGGCAGCGCCAAGGAATGGGTGCCCTTCGACGCCAACGGTGGCGCATTGTGCGCCGCCTCAGCTCATCACTGCGCCCGGCATCTGGTTCCTGGCACCCTGCACGCCACCAAACTGCGCGACGCGAACCGGTCGTTATTGATCTCCGCCCGGCACTGGGCCGCCGAAACTGTTGCCGTCAAGCGCTTCTGACGGCTTCAACAAAGCGTCAGGTGTTTCGCTGCCCCCCGTGCTGACTGGCGTCGGCATCGGCGTCAGCGTCGCCCACCGCTGCCCCATCGGTGTCGACTCCCTCTTCAGTCTCAAGGCCCGGATCGGTAGTCGTCATCCGGTCAATGAGGTCGGGTCCGACTGATCCGCCACCGACATCACCGCCGTGAACGGCTGCGTCGGCATCGGCAGCGGCGTCGCCGACGAGCGGCTCGTCCTCGTCGACCAGGTCCGGACGGTCGCTCCCGCTGGACTCACTCATGGTGCGCCTCCTGCCTCTGGCGGCCGTCGCCTCGCTGCTCCGGCCAGATCATCTCGAACGCTACTCCCGGCCCAGGCCTGGCGCTTGCTCAGTTTGTTTCCGCCCGTAATTGCGGCACACATCGGCTGCCGATCCATACGTGCGAAGATCCGGTAATGGAGACGGTGACCGACGAGAGGCCCGATTGGGAGAGCCGATTCCGGGCCGGGCGGGTCGGGCTTCCGGACTGGGCGCTGGACGCGCCGCAGCGGTGCGTGGTGGAGGCCACCGCAGCCGGAGTGCTCGAACTGCACAGCTGGGACCGGGAGGCCGGCTCGTTCAGCCAGCTGACCAGCCGGAAGGAAGGCACCTCCTACGGTGCAATCGACCCATCCGGAGATTGGATCTGGTGGTTCGATGACGCCGACGGCGATGAGTTCGGGATCTGGCGGCGCCAGGCCTTCGGCAGCGCCCCGGCTGAGAATCCCGATCCGGCAACCGATCTCGAGCCCAGCTATCCGGCCGGTCTGGCGCTGGGCCGGAACGGACTGGCGGTGGTCGGCCGCAGCGACGACGGATACGGAACCCAGATCCACCTGGTGCCGCCAGGTCAGGCGTCCCGGCTGCTGTATCAGCACGAGGAGGACGCGGGGGTGGCCGGGCTGAGCGAGGACGGCACGTTGCTGGCGATATCGCACAGCGAGCACGGAGATTCGCGGCATCCGGCCCTGCGGATCATGCGCACGGCCGACGGCAGCACCGTCGCGGAGCTGTGGGACGGCCCCGGGCTCGGGCTCGACGCCGCGGGTTTCGCGCCGATCGCCGGTGATCCGCGCCTGCTGGTGCTGCACGAGCGCCACGGCAAGTCCGAACTGCTGGTCTGGAACACCACCACCGGTGAGCAACGTGAGCTCAACATCGATGTCCCCGGCGAGGTTTCGTCAGCGGAATGGTTCCTGGACGGCAAGGCAGTGCTGCTGTCCGTCGACTACCAGGCTCGGACCCGGCTGATCCGGCTGCAGCTGGAGGACACCGAGTCGTTCGAGCTCGGCGTCCATCCGGTCGGTCCCAGTGACGGGACCGTCCTGGCCAGCACGTGCCGCCCTGGCGGCGATGTCTGGTTGCTCTGGTCGTCGGCGGCCACGCCACCGGCGGTCCGCACTGCGGACGGTGAGATCGTGCTGGCCCCGCCGGGTTCACCCGCGCCGGCATCAGTGCCGATCGAGGACGTCTGGGTGGAGGGCCCAGGAGGCCGGATCCACGCCCTGCTGCGCCGTCCCGCTAGCACCGCTGCGGCGCTCCCGTTGCTCGTCGACGTCCACGGCGGGCCGACCTGGCACGACCCGGACGCGTTCCGGGCCTACCCCAGCGCCTGGGTCGATCACGGCTACGCGGTCGTCCAGGTCAACTACCGGGGCTCGACGGGCTACGGCTCGGCCTGGCGGGACGCCCTCGAAGCCCGGATCGGGCACGTGGAACTGGAGGACATCGTCGCCGTCCGGGACTACCTGGTGGACGCGGGAATCGCGGATCCGGACCGGATCGTGCTGGGTGGCGCTTCGTGGGGTGGCTTCCTCACCCTGCTCGGCCTCGGGCTGCACCCGGACAAATGGTCGCTGGGATTGGCCAGTGTTCCGGTGGCCGACTACGTGGCCGCGTTCGACGACGAGATGGAGGGGCTGAAGGCCTTCGACCGGTCGCTGTTCGGTGGCACGCCCGAGGAGGTGCCGGAGAAGTACCGCGACTCCAGCCCGATCACCTACATCGATTCCGTGCGCGCGCCGGTGCTGATCCTGGCCGGGGAGAACGATCCGCGCTGCCCGATCCGGCAGATCGAGAACTACCTGACCGCGCTGACCGAGCGCGGCCTGCCGTTCGCGGTCTACCGGTACGACGCCGGGCACGGCTCACTGGTGGACGACGAGAAGGTGCGGCAGATGCGCACCGAGTTGGACTTCGCCGCCCAGCAACTGGGCTCGTGAGCAGCGCTGGCACTGGCCGCGGCCCGACCAGGCGGACGGCGCTCGCCGCAGCCGGCTCCTTCGTGACCCCTGAGCACTGCAGGCGGCCGCGGCCTTCAGCCCAGCGGTCTACGCCAGCGATCCGCTGATCAGCGGTCCGGCGTCCTTGGCCCGGACCGGCCCCACCCGCGATGTGGACTTCTCTCCTGGAGGACACACCCGCACCTACTGGGACCAGCACACTCTGGATGCGTTCCATTTCCTCGCTCAAGCCCTGGCCTGACGTCGCCTGGTCGCTGTGAGCTCATGCTCAGGTCGGCGACCTCAGGGGCTGGGTTCGGCGCCGATCAGCTCGGCCGCGATCAGTTCGGCGATCTGAGCCGTGTTCAGTGCCGCACCCTTGCGCAGGTTGTCGCCGCAGACGAACAGGTCCAGCGTGTTCGGGAAGTCCAGGGCCTGCCTGATCCGGCCGACGAAGGTCGGATCGGCGCCGACACTGTCGGCTGGGGTGGGGAAGTCCATCGCCACCGGGTCGTCCACCACCACCACGCTGGGCGCCTCGACCAGCACCTGCCGGGCTTCGTCGGCGGTCAGGGCCGATTGGAAGGTGGCGTGCACAGCCAGCGAGTGCGTGGTGATCACTGGCACCCGCACGCAGGTCGCCGACACCCGCAGATCCGGGATCGCCAGGATCTTGCGGGACTCGTTGCGGACCTTGAGCTCCTCGCTGGACCAGCCGTCGTCCTTCACCGACCCGGCCCAGGGGACGACGTTGAGCGCCAGCGGAGCCGGGAACGGAGACGGCCCATCGCCCAGCTTGTCGGCGATCGCCCGGCGCACGTCGCCGGCCTGCTGGCCCAGGGTCCGATCGGCGGCCACCACGGCGATCTCGTCGTACAGCCGGTCGATCCCGGGTTGACCGGCCCCGGATGCGGCCTGATAGGACGCCACCACCAGCTCGGTCAGGCCCCATCGGCTGTGCAGCGCGCCAAGGGCATCCATCATGGTCAGGGTGGTGCAGTTCGGGTTGGCGATGATGCCCTTGGGCCGGGTCCGGGCGGCCGCGCCGTTCACCTCGGGCACTACCAGCGGCACCTGGGGATCCATCCGGAAGGCACCGGAATTGTCCACCACGATCGCGCCGCGCTCCACGGCGATCGGAGCCCATTGGGCTGAGATCTCGTCGGGGGCGGCGAACAATGCGACCGCCCCCCCCGAGAAGACCACGCGGGCCCCCCCCCGCACCACGCCCAGCA
>CALMAR010000329.1:0-849 GCA_937859855.1 uncultured Kineosporia sp. | reverse complement strand
GCGGATCTCGCCCCAGACGTCCTGACGGCTGGACAGGATTCCGAGCATCACCGTGCCGACGGCGCCGGTCGCGCCGACGACGGCCAGGGTGGGCCTGTTCGAAGGGCTCATCGCCCGGTCCCTCCATAGACGACGGCGTGGCCGTCAGCACTGTCCAATCCGAAAGCAGTGTGGATGGCGCGGACGGCGTCGTCCAGCCGGTCGGCCCGGGTCACCACCGACAGCCTGATCTCCGACGTGCTGATCATCTCGATGTTGATCCCGGCCTCGGCCAGGGCGGCGAAGCAGCGGGCCGACACCCCGGGGTGGCTGCGCATCCCGGCACCGACCAGCGAGACCTTGCCGATCTGGTCGTCGTAGAGCAGCTGGTCGTACCCGAGGGAGGGCTGAGCCCGGTCGAGTGCCTCCATCGCCCGGGCGCCGTCGGTCTTGGGCAGCGTGAACGAGATATCGGTCAGGCCGGTGGCCTGGGCCGACACGTTCTGCACGATCATGTCCAGGTTGATCTCCGCGACGGCGATGATCTCGAAGATCTCGGCCGCCTTACCCGGCTTGTCCGGAACGCCGACCACGGTGATCTTGGCCTCACTGCGGTCGTGAGCAACCCCGGAGATGATCGGCTGTTCCACTGTGTCTCCTTCAGCGGCAGGGTGGTCGGTGACCCAGGTGCCCTCGTGCGGACTGAACGATGAACGGACGTGCACCGGCAGGTCGAAACGGCGGGCGTACTCGACACAGCGCAGGTGCAGCACCTTGGCCCCGGATGCGGCCATCTCCAGCATCTCCTCGCTGGTGATCCTCCTGATCTGCTGGGCCGCTGGGACGATCCGGGGATCGGCGGTGAAGATG
>CALMAR010000328.1 GCA_937859855.1 uncultured Kineosporia sp. | reverse complement strand
TCTGCGCACTGGTCTCGGCCAGTCTCCAGCGGGCCGGCTGGCCGGCCGATCCACACGGCGCCCCGGTGCCGAGGCGCCTTCCCGGCGGTGAGCGCGAAGACCAGCCTGGCGCGGAGCCGGACCCGGGCCGGCGGCTGGTGGTGGTGAACCGGGCGACCGAGCAGGCCAACGTGGTGATCGGCACTCCGGCGCTGATCGCCACCGATCCGCGCCGCTACGCCATGTCGGTGCTCAACGCCGTGCTCGGCGGCGGGATGAGCAGCCGGCTGTTCCAGCAGATCCGGGAGGCGCGCGGCCTGGCCTACTCGGTGTACTCGTTCGCCTCGGCCTACTCCGACGCGGGGTACTTCGGCCTGTACGCCGGATGCACTCCGGCCAAGGTGGACGAGGTGATCACCCTGCTGGTGGCTGAGCTGCGACGGCTGGCCGACGGCGGGGTGCCGGAAGACGAACTGGTGCGGGCGCACGGCCAGCTGGCCGGGTCACTGGTGCTCGGCCTGGAGGACACCGGCTCGCGGATGTCGCGGCTGGGCAAGGCCGAACTGGTGCACGGCGAGTTCGTGGGCCTGGACGACGCGCTGGAGCGGGTCCGCCGCGTCGGCGCGGACGACGTCCAGCAGCTGGCCGCCGAATTGGCGGTCAAGCCGCTGACCATGGCCGTCGTCGGTCCCTTCGCCGAGGACCGCCTCTTCACCATCTGAGCACTCGCCCGGTTCGCCCGGTCACAACCGAGCTTGGCCAAAACGGCTGTGCCGAGCCCGATGGCCGGCCAAGCTCCTGGCTGCGGGGCCGGTTCGCGGCGCTGCCGCCCGCCCAGACGAGGTGATCACGTGGATCGAGTTCTCCGGCGTTCCCGGCTGCGGCCGCTGGGTGCCGTGCTGGCCAGTGCCCTGATCACCGCCGGCCTGACGATCCTGGCTCAGCCCGCGCAGGCGCTGGCCGTCCCGCTGACCACCGGCGCCAACGACCTCGGCCAGCAGGGCAACGCAAGCACGTCGAGCCGGCTCAGCCCAGGCCCGATCAGCGGCCCGGCCGCGGTGGCGATCGCCAGTGGCCGGGAGACCGGCTACCTACTGGATCAGAACGGCCGGATCTGGGCCTGGGGTGACAACACGTACGGCGCGGTCGGCGACGGCACCAACACGGTCCGGCGCAGCCCGGTGCAGCTGGCGCTGACCAACGTGAAACAGGTCGAGGCCGGGCATTACCACGGGATCGCGCTGCGCACCGATGGCACGGTCTGGACCTGGGGAATGGGCAGCCTGGGTCAGCTCGGGCTGGGCACCACCACCAACCGGAACAGCCCGGCTCAGGTGAGCGGCCTGAGCGGAATCGTCGCGGTCGCGGCCGGCCGGGACATGAGCATGGCCCTGCGCAGCGATGGCCGGGTGATGGCCTGGGGCAGCAACGCCCTGGGCGAGGTCGGTGACGGCACCACGACCCGCCGGCTCACTCCGGTGCTGGTGGCGAACCTCACCGATGTGGCCGAGATCGCTGGCGGCCGCAACCACGTGCTGGCCCGCACCTCCAACGGTGCCGTCTGGGCCTGGGGCGACAACCAGTACGGTCAGCTCGGCGACGGAACCACCACCACCCGCACCTCGCCGGTCCAGATCATCAGCTCCGGTATCACCGCCCTCGGGGCCGGTGCCCACCACTCGGTGGCCGCCCGCTCGGACGGCGCCGTGCTGACCTGGGGCCGGGGCTACCGAGGCCAGCTGGGGCTCGGATCGACGAGCAACCGGACCACCCCCGCCGTGGTGCCCGGCGTCTCCGGCGTGGTGACTGTGGGCGATGGACGGGACCAGTCGTACGCGGTAACGGCCAGCGGCCGGGTCTACGCCTGGGGTGACAACGACGCCGGGCAACTAGGCGACGGCACCACCACCACCCGGACCTCGCCGGTGCTGCTCGACCTGACCGGGATCGCGGCCGCGCAGGGTGGCTCCTCACATGCGGTGTTCCTGCCGGCCGGCGGCCTGCCGCCGCCCAACCAGCCACCGAATGCCTCCTTCAGCTCCTCCTGCAGCGGTCTGACCTGCACCTTCACCTCGACGTCCTCCGATTCCGACGGCACCGTCACCGGGCTGGCCTGGAACTTCGGAGACCTCGGCACCGGCTCCGGCGGCGTCGTCCAACACACCTATTCGGGCCCAGGCACCTATTCGGTCACGCTGACCGCGACCGATGACGACGGCGATACCGGCTCCTCCACCAGCACTGTCACCGTGACCGGCGCCAGTGCGTCGCCAGTCAGTTTCGTGGCCTCGGCCACGGAGAACACCAATGCGACCGTGCACCGGCTGACTCTGCCCGCCGCGGTCCAGGCCAATGACTGCCTGGTGCTGCTGATGACCACCAACTCTGGGACAGCGATTCCGGAACCGGCCGGAGTGACCGGCTGGATCGGGGTGCAGAGCCAGGGTGGCTCAGACTTCCGAACCCGGGCCTGGTCGCGGATCGCGGTCGCCGGGGACGGTGGCCGGGCGGTCAGCGTGACCCTGACCGCCATCACCAAGGCGTCGATGTCCGTGCTGGACTACCGAAACTGCAGCCCGGGCGGGGTAACCGCATCCGCGGGGGCGGTGGAGACGGTGTCACGCACGACGCACACCACGCCCGCGGTGACCCTCAGCACCAGCGGCAGCATGCTGGTCTCGGCCTGGGCGGACAAGTCATCGGCCACCACCACCATGGCCGCACCGGCTGGGACGACCAGCCGGGTGCTCTCCACCGGCACGTCCTCGGGCCGGATCACCGCGCTGGTGGCCGACTCCCAGCCTGCGGCTGGCCCGGCGGGGGGCTTGACCGCGACCGCAGACTCGGCCGCCAGCAAGGCCACCATGCTCAGCTTGGTGATCGCCCCGGCTTGATCGGCCAGGCGATCACTGCTGCTGATGGCTGCTGATGGCTGCTGATGGCTGCTGATGGCTGCTGATGGCTGCTGATGGCTGGGAGGGTTCCGGCGCGGCGGGACTGCTCACGTTGCCGAGCGGCGTCCAGGTCCGCGGGCGCAGGCTGCGCGACCACGCCAGCTCGGCCGACTTCGCCCTGGTGCTGGCGAGCGGGCCTGCCCCGGCCTGGCCCTGTCGCCGGGTGCGCTGGCCCGATTTCTGGATCCCGCTGAACCTGGAGGACACGCTGGACGCCCTGCGCGAAGCTCTGGCCCGGGCGCAGGCGGGTGAACGGGTCGAGGTCACCTGTGCGGGGGGAATCGGCCGCACCGGAACGGCTCTGGCGGCGCTGGCGATTCTCGATGGGCTGCCCCGGACCCAGGCGGTGCCCTATGTCCGGGCGCGCTATCACTCGCGCGCCGCCGAAACGCCGTGGCAGCGCTGGTGGCTGCGCCGGGTGCACTGAGCCACCTTTCGGCCCCGCGCCGAGCCGAAGCAGTGCTGACTTCGGAGCACGCACCGAGCGACGGGATCCGTCGTCACCGCACTGTGATGCGGAGGGGCTCGTCATTGAAACGCGGGCAAATTAATGTCCTCGTAGATCTAGGGCGGTTGCCCATTCGGATCTAGTATCCGGGCAGCATCCCCGGTGAAGGCAGAGGACTCAGATGGCCGAGAAGGTGGCTCCCGCGGACGACGACGAGGCAACCCTGGCTGCGCTCGGATACAAGCAGGAGCTGCACCGTTCCTGGTCCGGGTTCTCCAACTTCGCCATCTCGTTCTCGATCATCTCGATCCTGGCCGGGTGCTTCACCACCTTCGGCCAGGCCTGGAACAACGGTGGCCCGATCGCCATCTCGATCGGCTGGCCGGTGATCTCGATCTTCATCCTGATCATCGGGTTCTGCATGTCCGAACTGGTCTCGGCCTATCCGACATCCGGCGGGATCTACTGGTGGGCCAGCAAACTCGGCGGTGTCAAGGCCGGCTACTACACCGGCTGGCTGAATCTGACCGGCCTGGTCGCCATTCTGGCCAGCGTGGCCTACGGCGCCGCCATCTATCTGAACACCTTCATCGACCTGTTCTCGGACGGGTACTCGACGGGATTTCTGGGCGGCAACTACCTGTACCAGCAGTTCTTCTGGTTCATGGTGATCATGGTCGTGATCACGTCGATCAACGTCTTCAGCTCGCACCTGCTGGCGATCATCAACAACGTCTCGGTCTGGTGGCACGTCTTCGGTGCCGCGATCGTCGTGCTGGTGCTGGTCTTCGGCCCGGACAGCCACCAGAGCCTCTCGTTCGTGTTCACCGAGCGGATCAACAACTCGGGCTTCAGTGGCGGCCATTTCTGGTTCTACGTGCTGCCGCTGGGCTTCCTGCTGACCCAGTACACGATCACCGGTTACGACGCCTCGGCCCACCTCTCCGAGGAGACCCAGGGCGCGGCCAATGGAGCGGCCAAGGGGATCTGGCAGTCCATCTTCTACTCCGCGGTCGGTGGCTGGATCCTGCTGCTGGCCTTCCTCTTCGCCGCCACCGACACCGGCTACATCAACTCCTTCGACCCGGCCAAGAACCCCTATGGCGGCGGCAGCGTGATCGCGGTCCTCGCCTCAGCACTGTCGCCCGCTCTGCTCAAGCTGGTCATCTTCATCAGCATGAGCGGGCAGCTCTACTGCTCGACGGCCTGCATGACCTCCACCTCGCGGATGCTGTTCGCGTTCAGCCGGGACGGCGCCGTGCCTGGCTCGAAGCTGTGGTCCAAGGTCGACGTCAAGGGTGTTCCACGCAATGCAGTCTTGCTGGGCGGGGTCGCTGGTGTGGTGCTGACCCTGCCGGCCCTCTACAAGAGTCCCTCCGGTGCGCCGACCGCGTTCTATGCCGTGGTCTCGATCGGCGTGCTCGGCCTGTATCTGGCCTTCGCCATCCCGATCTGGCTGCGCTGGAAGGCCGGTGACGCCTGGCGTCCGGGCCCGTGGACGCTGGGCCGCCACTACAGGTGGATGTCGCTGCTCGCGGTCGGCGAGATCGTGATCACCTCCATCTACTTCATCCTGCCGTTCGCCCCGGCCGGGGTGCCCGGCAACAAGGACTTCACCTGGACGGTGGTCAACTACGCGCCGATCGTGATGGCCGTACTGCTGATCGGCCTGTGGGCCGGGTGGCACAGCTCGGCCAAGCACTGGTTCACCGGTCCCAAGATCAACGTTGTGCCGGATCGTGGTGGAGAGGACCGCAGCCCAGGGATGCTGTAGGGCCATGCGCCGGAAGTTTCTCTGACGCCGGGCACTAGATTCCCGGGATGACCGGGATCAGGGTGGCCGTGATCGGAGCGGCCGGGCGGATGGGGTCGGCCACCTGCGCGGCGATCGCCGCGGCGCCGGACCTGGACCTGAGTTCGCAGCTGGACGCCGGGGATGACATCGCCGCCGGGTTGAAGGACGCCGACGTGGCGGTGGTCTTCTCGATTCCCTCCACCGCCCCCGGGCACGTTCTGGCCTGCATTCAGGCCGGCGTGCATGCGGTGGTAGGAACCACCGGCTGGACCGCGGAGAGCCTGGGCCAGGTGGAGCGGGCGCTGGATCAGGCGCCGGGGACCGGCGTGCTGATCGCGCCCAACTTCGCGCTCGGCGCCGTCCTGCTGATGCAGTTCGCCGCCCAGGCCGCCCGGCACTTCGAGTCGGTCGAGATCATCGAGCTGCACCACCCGGACAAGGTGGACGCACCCAGCGGCACCGCCCGCCACACCGCCGAAGCCATCGCCTCCGCTCGGGCCCAGGCCGGTCTGGGACCCTCACCCGATGCCACCAGCACCGAGCTGGACGGCGCCCGCGGCGCGGCGATCAGCGGTGTGCGGGTGCACTCGGTCCGGCTGCGCGGCCTGGTGGCGCACGAGGAAGTGCTGCTGGGCGGGCCGGGGGAGCAGCTGACCCTGCGGCACGACTCCTTCGACCGGTTGTCGTTCATGCCGGGGGTACTGCTCGGCGTCCGCACCGTGGGCCAGCGACCCGGCCTCACCGTCGGCCTGGAGCACTACCTCTAACTGAGGCCGAGCAGCCGCAGCCCGGCGGCGGTCAGCGCGGCTGCGGCCACCACCACGATGAACGGCGCCCGCACGACCAGCAGCAGGGCGGCCACCGCCAGGGCTGGGATCCGGGCGTCCAGTCGCACGGAGGTGCCACCGCCCACGGTCTGCACCGCCACCAGGGCGGCCAGCAGGCCGGCGGTCAGCAGCGCGGCGTAGCGGGCGACGTCGGGGCGCTCCAGCCAGTGCCGGGGCGCGACCTGCCCGGCCAGCTTGAGCCCGAACACGGCCAGGCAGGCCAGCAGCACCATCGGCCAGCCGATCATGCTGGCCGCCTCGCCGTCCGGCG
>CALMAR010000327.1 GCA_937859855.1 uncultured Kineosporia sp. | reverse complement strand
GAATCAGCGAGTGCAGTAGGGCCTCGATCTGAGCTGTGGGGTTGAAGGCAGGGTCGGGCATGGCCAACTGGTGCAGGACGAGGCCGACGATGTAGTTGCCCAGCACGTGCAGGTGACGTTCTGGGTCGGTCGAGCCGATCAGCCGTAGCCAGCCGGATGCGTAGGAGTTGACCTGTGACCCGGTGGACAGCAGTGCCTGGGACAGCTCGCGTCTGTTCGCGCCCTCGACCAGGAGCGCGTACCGGGCCAAAGTCAGGAGCCGGTGAGCACCTGCCTGGTCACGCGCGATTGCCGCGAGCACCCGGGCGAACTCGCTCGGCGTCGCAGGTGATCCCGCCGCCAGATGGGACTCCAGCATGGCCAACTCCCGAACGGTGACCCGTTCGGCTGTGGCTGTGAACAGTGCGTCCCGGGTGCGGAAGCAGTTGGAGGCCGAGCCGATGGGCAGCCCCGCCTTAGCGTCGACGGCACGATGCGTCACGGCTCGCACGCCCTCGCTCCCGAGCAGGTCGATCGCCGCGTCCAGCAACTGTGCGCTGCGCAGGCCCATCCCCAAACACTACATCTGTAGTAACTTGTCGCGCCAGACATAGCCAACGGCGCCTGTCTCGACTGGCGCCCGTGTGGTCCGAGCCGAGGCAGGACATCTCCGATGCCCAGATATGGAAAGAGCGCCGAGAGTCGGCGTGGAATCTGGCGTGGAATCCGACCCGGCCAACCTGCAGGTCGCCGGGTGCGTCGAGTGCGCTGTGCTGTATCCGCACGCCTGGTCAGTGCGTTGTGAGGGGTGCAGCGTGTGTCTCATGAATAGGTCGTCGGTTCGATTCCGACAGGCGGCTCCACCATCGTTGCAGGTCAGAGTCTGATTTCGGCATGCCTTTCTTACCTGAGCCGACGCGCGGGCGCGGGGTGTTGTCATCAGCTGCTGATGGGTGCTGCGATCGCATATCAATCGATTGCGCGGGAGCGCAGGCCAGCGATGTCGAGGAGGTGGATCCGCCCGCGCACGAGACGGACCACCTTGTCGTTCTCCAGTCGCTTGAGAACCTGATTCGCCGTAGGCCGGGTGGTACCAGCCAGTTGCGCGATCTCGTCTTGGGTGAGCGGCACGACAACCGGCATCCGGTCGCCCGCGAACAGTCGGCCGATCTCCAGCAGTCGCCGGGCTACCCGTTTGTCGACCGACAGGTAGGAAGCCTCGATCACTCGTCGGCTCAGCTGATCCGCCCGCCGGGCCAGCACTTGAAGCAGGAAGTCGTTGACCTCAGGATGCTGACGTCGCAAGGCGTCAAAATCTTCCTTCCGCAGTGAGCGGAGGGTGACCTCGTCAATGGCGTGAATGGTGGCCGTACGTTCGGAGCGCGGGCTGAGAATGCCCATCTCGCCTGCCACCTCGCCCGCCCCCATCAGCGACAGGATGACCATGTCACCCGACGATCCGACGAGGCGGATCGCGACTCGTCCGGACTCGATGATGTACAGAGCGGCGGCGCTATCTCCTTGGCTGGCAATCGTTTCTCCGCGACTGAACCGCCGTAGCCGTCCCGTCGCCAGGACGACGTCACGGCCCGTCTCGGGCAACACATCCATCATTGTCACCGGCTCCAAGTGGGACGCCACACGCATCTCCTTGTTACCGGCGAATGACTGGCCTTCTGCAGACATCATGCCGGACGCATGTGTGAACTGGCAGCTCGTTTCGCCCAGATCCAAATGCGCATTACCCGCCGACCGTTCGCATCATAAGTAATGGTTTATACGTTCTGTCCCATTTATCAAACTCCGAGTTTCGAAAACCACGAGATGGCACAAGATCTGGTGTACGGTCCGTGCTCTGTCGGTCAACCGCCACCCTTGCTGAGGGTCCGGCCGATACGGAGCGAAGGTACCCTCGTTGGCTATCCCGTCCTTGCGCCGCGGCGTGCTGGCCAACCGCGCCTTTCGGCGGCTGATCGGATCTTATCTGGTCTCCAAATCAGGAGACTTCTTGTACAACACCGCACTGGTCGTGGTGGTGCTGCAGCGCACCGGATCGGCCGGGTGGGTCGCCGCGGCACTGATCATCCGGCTTCTGCCCAGTGTCCTGCTGACTCCATTGGCCGGAGTGGTCGCCGATCGGATGGACCGGCGGCATCTGATGGTGTCGGCCGACGTTCTGCGAGCGGCGTTCATGAGCGTTGCCGCCGTTATCGTGCTGGCCCACGCCCCAATCTGGGCGGTGCTACTTGTGGCGTTCTTGTCGACCTGCGCCGGGACGCCGTTCCTCTCGGCAATGTTCGCGAGCTTGCCGGAAGCCGTACCGGAGGATCAGCTGGCTTCAGCGAATGCCCTGATCGGCGGAGTTGAGTACGCGGCCATCCTGATCGGCCCGCTGAGTGCGGCTGCCATTCTCTGGGCCGGATACGAAGCATTGCCGTTCGCGATCAATGCCGGCACGTTCGCGGTCTCGGCCCTGCTGCTGTCGGGAATCCGGCTGCCCAGCAATCAGGCCTTCGCCGAGGACGGCGGTGAATCCTTCTGGCAGGCTTCGGTTTCCGGACTCAGGGTCTTTGGCCAGGAAAGGTTGGTGAAGATCACGACCGTTGCCCTGGCTGCCATCACCTTCACCTACGGGGTCGAGGTGGTGCTGATGCCGCTGGTCAGCAAGGACCGCATCGGTACCGGAACCAGTGGACTGGGTGTCCTGGATGCTGCGGTCGGTGTCGGGGGCGTGGCCGGTACTGTTCTGGCTGCCCGGTTGGCCCGCAGCGATCGCCTGCTGGCCGTGCTGGGAGTGGGGGCGGTGGGCTGCGGCCTGCCGATGGCCTTACTCAGCCTGGTGCACACGCCAGTGCTCGCCTACGCATTGCTGCTGATCGAGGGTGGAGCCGCGGTGACCATGGACGTGGTGTCGCTCACCGTGTTTCAGCGGGTAGTGCCGGTCAGCAAACTGGCCCGGATCGACGGCCTGCTGAGTTCCATCGCAGTGATCGCATTGATGCTGGGCAATCTCGCGGCACCAGCGTTTCTGTCGGCCGTCAGCCTGAGAGGTGCACTGATCGCCGGGGGCGGCGTCTCAATCGTGGTTGGAATGCTCGTCTTGGTCGCCGAAGCCGGCCGGCGTCTGCCCGCAGCTGAGCCAGAACTCGCGGATCTGCTGCGGGCTCTGGACGCGACCAGAGATCTGCCCGAGCCAGCACTGGAGGCGCTGGCGTCGGCCGCCGCTTCTCCCGAATCAGTGCCGGCTGGACGTCTTCTGCTGCGCCGGGGCGAGCAGGCCACCGAGGTTCTGATCCTGGTGTCGGGCGACTGCGAAGTGCTCGCCGGGGCAGGGAGTGCCGCCGATTCGGTGATCAACGGGTTGAGTGGACCGGATTTGATCGGAGAGATCGGCGTGCTCCACGTCCGGCCACGGACGGCGTCGGTTCAGACAGTAACTGGCTGCGTCATCCGGCGAGTGCCGGGCGATGCGTTCCTGGCCGCCATTAATCCGTCGGGCGCGCGCACGTCGCTCACGAGCTCAATCGAGCGGCGTCTTGCTCGCTGGCCAGGCTGAGGCCGCCGGCCTCGCCCTCAGACAGCTGGACGCGACCGGCCCGGATGGTCAGGGCGGGAATCTCCAGTCGCTCGAAGACGGGAATTGTGAGGGCGGCCAGCTCGTCGGCCGGTCCGGGCTGGCCACTGGTGGCGAGGTGTTCAGCGTGTTCGAGCCGGGTGAGAGCCAGCCAGTAAGGATATTGGAGTCGTTCGAATATCTGCTCAGCGGCGGCAAACCCGGCGTCGGCGTCTTCGAGTTGGCCCTGCATGGCGTCCCATCGGGCTGTGAACCGGGCGTGCTGAGCTTGCAGGAAGGGCGGAACATGGCCGCGCGGGCGATCGCCGACCAGGGCCAGTAACCGGATGATGTCCGGCCGGCTGGGGATCGCGAAGGCGGCGTCCAAAGCGACATGGTAGAAGTCGCGGACTTCACCCCGCAGGTCGAGTATCCGCAAGGCGGATGTGATGGATTCATCGGCCACGATGAGGGCGCCGGCCGCCTCACCGTCCAGCAGCAACTTATACGCGTCAAGACAGCGCACCCGGGCCTGGTCTTCTGGATTGTCGGAGGATCGCCAGGCCGCCATATCCTGGATGATCTTCTCCAGCACGTCATGCTGATGCTGAAGAGCCGCGATGTAGCCCACCTGCTGCAGAACGTACTCTCGATCGGGACGGTCGGCATCTTCGACAATGTCGCGAGCCAAGTCCTGAGCATGCTGCCATTCGCCAGTGAGGTTATATACCGCCATCAGGTTTTCGACTGCGCCACCCTCCATGTCGCGTGAGCCGAGCTGACGGGCCAGAGTCAGAGCCGCCACCAGATGCTCGCGCGCGCCCGGCTCATCACTTACCGTCCAGAAGTAACCAGCGTTGACGTGCCTCATGGCGAGCTCACGGAGGTTGGTTCCTGATTTCGCGACCGTGACGGCTTTTTCCAAGAGCGCCAAACCCTCGGCGGGTCGTCGCTGCTGGATCTTCAACCCGGCCATGAAATCCATTGCCCGGGCTAAAATGTCGGGCAGTTCGAGCGCTTGGGCCTGGATGAGTGCCGCCTCGACTAGAGACTCCGCCTCCTGCAAGTCAGTTCCCAGAACGATATATTCCGCCGCCAGCGCTACTTTGAGATCGGCCATTTCGGAGCACTGATCCTCATCCAGCGCAGCAATGGCGTTCCTCAGGCGCTCGATCGCGAAATTCGTCCGGCCCCTGCGTCCCGCCGCCCGCGCCATCGGCACGGTGAGCCGTGCCGCCTCGCGGATGCGGCCGGCCTGCTGGTGCAGAGCGATGGCTTGTTCGAGCAAGTCGACAGTCCGTACGTGCCCTCCCGCCACGAACGCGGCCTCTCCGGCCGCGCCCAGTAACTCAGCGCGCTCACTTTCAGTCGAGGCGAGCTCGGCGGCCGTTGACAGGTGGGTGGCGGCTGTCTCGGGTGCGCCGATGCTGAGTGCGCGCTGCCCAGCCCGCTGATAGGCCATCATCGCCTGCCGACGCAGCTCGTCCGAATCGTTGTCATCGATGGCTGCCTGATAGGCGTCGTTTAGGTGGGCGGCGACCACCTCAGCGATCTCTTCACCGTCGTTGGGAAAGACTGAACGCAAATGGGCCGCAACGGCGAGGTGGCGGCTCCTGCGGTCGCGCCTAGCCAGGGTCTGATAGGCCACCGTCCTGAGGAGTTCCTGGGTGAAGGCGTATTCGCCATGCTGCGGTGACAGCCGATCGGCCTGGATACGCAGGATCTCCTTGCGCATCAGCGATTGCATAAGGTGGTCTAACTGGCTGTCGCTGAGATCATTGACGGCAGCAATGGCGGTGCGTGGGAAACTGCTGCCCAGCACGGCCAAATCGCGGACCAGTGATCGCTCGGCGTCGGGCAAAGCATCGATCCGTGAACTTAGGAGGGCCACCAGACTGGGGGGAGTCTGGATCCGGCCGATGTCCTGGATGACGCGGAATCGGCCATCGATCTGGCCAACCGCGTCACGCGCGATGAGTGACCTAATGGTTTCGACTGCGTACATGGGGACGCCGCCGGCCGACCCCACGATCTGCTGCCGCGTCACTTGGGGGAGATTGGTGACTAGATCGTCGAGCAGGATGGCCATATCGGCGGCGACCAAAGGTTCGAGGCGAACGGTCATGGCATGTCGGCCGGTTCCCCAGCCGGGCCGCCGCTCGGAAAGCTCCGGCCGGGTCAAGAAGATCGCCATAATCGGGCTGGCGGCAGCCCAGTCCAGAAGGTGGTCGATAAAATCCAGGAGGCCTGGATCGGCATATTGACCGTCCTCGATCACCATGACAACGGGTTCCTGATCCGCCAAGCGCTGCAGGAACAGGCGCCAGCCGACGTACAGTTCTCCCCGGAGAAATGGCTGCTGCGACAGTCCGAGCAGGACCCGCAGCTGCGGGCCCGAAAGCGCGCGGTCCTCCTCGTGCGGTAGCCAGCGATCCATTCCCTGGCTGAACTTGATTTCACTTACGTCGTTCGGGTCGGTGTCAGCGATGCCGAACCGCTGGCGGACCATCTGGGCCAGGGCCCAGAACGCCACCCCGTCGCCGTAGGACAGGCACTTGCCGGTGTGCCACAGCATCGACGACGGGAGACCGTCGGCGTACTTCTCGAACTCCCACCGAAGCCGGGTCTTTCCGATTCCGGCTTCGCCGGTCAGCACCAGCAGCCGCGCCGCCCGCCGGTCGGCGCAGGCATGGAACTGTTCTTTCAGCAGCCGCAATTCTGCGTCCCGGCCGATGAATCCCGCTTCAAGGGCGTCGACCCGGTCTTGGCCCCCCGCCCCGGCGGTGGCCCGCAGTGCCTGGTACAGGGCCACCGATTCGGCCTTGCCCTTGAGCCGGTGAGAACCGGCCGGGGTGAACCCGATCGCTGCACGGGTCAGGTGAAAGGAGGTCTCGTCGGTCAGAACCGTCCCGGAACTGGCGATGCTCTGGATCCGGGCGGCGGTGTTGACCGCGTCCCCGGCGACCATGCCTTCGGCGTCAGCTCCCAAGCTGACGGTCACCTCGCCGGTGACGATCCCGGCCCGCACTGCCAGATCGGGCACCTGGATGCCCTGCCCGTACCCGGTCACCGCCGACACCAGCTCTAGCCCGGCCCGCACCGCCAGCTCGGCATCGTTCTCCCGTGCTACCGGTGCGCCCCAGACCGCCATTACCGCGTCGCCGATGAACTTCTCCACTCGGCCCCCGTGACGGGTGATCACCGTCCGCGCCACGTCGAAGTAGCCGGAGAGCAGCTCTCGGACCGCCTCGTGATCACGGGCCTCAGCCAGTGGGGTGAACCCGACGATGTCGGCGAACAGCACCGAACACTGACGCCTCTGAGTCGCCGTCGCCGGAGCCACCAGGTGAAGCGAGCCGACCGGTGGCGGCCCACCCGTGGCCTGCATACCGCATTCGCCGCAGAACCGGTGCCTAGGGTCTACGGCCGCTCCGCACGACGGGCACGCCGTGAAAAGTGAACCACCACAATCGGTGCAAAACCGCTGCCCCGGGACAGTTTCGGCCCCGCACTCACGACAGGGCACCGCCTCCATACGTCGTATCGTGCCCCAGCTGTGTCACCCCAGCCATGCAAACCGGCTGACAAAGGTCCTCTACGTCAGGTAGCTGACCCTGCAGCATTCACGCTGGCCGCCGCCAGCGCCGCCTTAACGGCATGGACCGGAAGGCCGGGGTGCTTGGAGCGGATCAGGGCCGCCAGCCCGCTGACGTGCGCTGCGGAGAAGGAGTTGCCGCTCACCGTGGCCGTCGCCTGATTGAGCCACGCCACCTCAACATCCATCCCCGGCGCGCCGAACTCCGCGGGCGGATTCACGTTGTAGGCCAGGGGCGCGCCAGCCGGGCCGCTCGACGCGACCGAGATGACCGAAGCGAACTGGGAGGGGTAAGTGGGAGCGGGCACATTGTTGACCGCGCACACCACGACCGATCCGGCGAAGAAGGCCTCGTCGGCGAGTTCGTGCAGCGGGCCGTACCAGGCGCCGTTCGACGTGCTGAGACTGAGGTTGATGACGTCGAAACGCTGCCGCGTCGCCCATTCGACGGCTGCTGCGAATACGCCCGCGCGGCCGCGCATGTTCTCACCCAGCACTCGCAGGCTCCAGATCTCACTGGCCGGAGCCAATTTCCGGATGATTCCGGCCACTGCGGTGCCGTGCCCGGCGACATCGTCATGGACGCATTCCTCGATCCGGACTTCACCATTGCGCTCGGAATCCGGCTCGAACACCACACCGCCGCCGATACCGCCGACGGCTGGGTGATCGGCATCGATGCCGCTGTCCACCACCGCGACCCGGACACCTGACCCGTCAGCGCCGCCCCAGGCCCAGCTGGCCGCGGGCAAAGGCATCGGAATGACCGGAAATGCGTGCAGCCGGTCCGTCTCGAAGTCTTCCGACCAAGCAAGGGTCACCGATACGTCCATCGCCGGGCGGCGAGCACCTGGAGAAGCTGGACGGCGAGGCCGGTGCTTTCAGGGCCTAGAGCCTGAACGGCGTCGACTGCCACGTCGAGTTCGGAGAGCCGGGGTGGATCCTGTGCAACCAGCAGGGCGAGCATCGATCCCAGCACGGCGAGCAGGTCCAGATCCCGCTCGCGCGCCGAAGGATCGAGCACCTCGGTCACCCCGATGGCCTCTCCGTCCACGATCAGGGGGGCGGCCAGGATGACGGACGGTACATACCCGGTGGACTGAGCTGTCTTCAGCGAAAAGCGCGGATCGGCGGTCACGTCGGCAACCGCCAGGGTGGTTCCACTCGACAGCACGAACCCGGCGATGCCCGTCCCGCGGCTCACCCTCATGCCGGTAACGGCCCGCTCTCCGGCGCCATGAGCAGCGACGAACCTCAGCATCTCCTGATCGGGAGTCAGGAGGGCGACGGAAGCAGCAGCAGCCCGGTACAGAGAACTCGCTGCCTGAACATACGTGCGCAGATCTGCCTGTAGGCGCACAGGCAGATCCGCCACACTACTGGTCACGTCTTCTCCCTAGTGGCGCAGTGTTTCCGCCCCGGAGCCGATGGCTGGCCATCGGCGGCGAACTGGCGGCGTGAAGATCACCTCCGCCTGAGCTCGATCTAGAATGCGTGGCGGGGAGGCTCCGCGTCGACGCTGTCATCGCTGTCATCGCTGTCATCGCTGGTGATGTGGCGGGTGAAGCGGTGGGCTTCAACATCGTCGCTGCCATCATCGGTGATCTGACGGGTGTGGCGATGCGCCTCGACGTCCTCGGTGCCGTCATCCGTAATGCCGCCACTGAAGCGGTGAGCCTGAACATCGTCCCCGGCGCTGTTCCCGGCTGGGTCCTTTGGCATCGCATGAGCCTGAACGTCGTCGCCGGACGGGCTCGCGCTGGCCTGATCCTCAGCAGAACTCATCGTCGTCTCCCTCTCTGATCCTCTCCGAGCCAAGCTGCCCGGCAGTGTGAGTGAAGCTTCGCGGGTAGCGGCGGTGCTGTCCGTCAGCTAGCTGACAGTTCGCCCGTTCGTACGAATATCGGCAAATAGTCCCTCTAATCACGAATTCGACATCGTGCCGGGCAACGGGTGGAGCGGTGTCAAGGCGTCACTGCCTATTCGGTGCAGGGTGCCTTATTGTGAGCTCAGCGCCTTGCCGGATTGCGAGATCGATGACTCAAACCGCGAATTCACGTCTCTGCGCTCGATTGGCCCCCGTCCCACGAGTCTGCCGCTGGACCCTCTTCGACTTGATTGGGAGGGAACAGAATTGACGGCAGGCAATTAACTGGTGGCCCGCGGATCGGATCGGCTAGTGACGCTGACCGTACCTGACGGCACCGGTAGGGCGGCTCTGGTTCGCGTCCGAATCGCTATGGATGTCGGCCCTCACTTCGCAGACGGGTTTTCGTCGCATGGCTCGCGCTAGTCAAGGAGTCAGGCCAAGTCCCAGAGGCATTGCTCCGGGTACTGGGCCCGCGTGCGCGGCATGAGCAGCAGCGTCGCCGAAGTCGTCACGAGCTGCCGGTTCGGTTCAGCAGAACCGCTCGGCGATCTACTTCAACAAGGAGCAGATGCTGACCGGGTTGGCGGGCTTGGTCAGGATCTTCTCCGTCCCGTCGTGGAAGCTGAGGGTCAGGACACCTTTGGTGTAGTAGAAGACCTTGGGCAGACCGTTGGCCTTGAACACCGCAGCCTCGTCGGGGTCGAGCGAGTAAATCAGCCCGGGCGCGCCGATGGGGATCAGCTCATCGCCGTTCGCCTTGTCGACCACGGCGTACGACCCGGAGTTGTCCAGCACCACCTTCCGGCCGTCGCCGGCCTTCACGTTCACGATGTACTTGCCCCGGTAGGCGGTCACGGTGTTGCCCTTGTCGTCAGTGACCTCGCGGCGCTCGACCTGATTGACTTTGTCGGTGATGGTCAGCGAGGTTCCGCAGGCCTGCACAGAGTAGGGA